>USSR01000649.1 GCA_900557355.1 uncultured Bacteroides sp. | reverse complement strand
TGAACGCTTTCTCCCACCACCATCTGGAAAGTAATGCAGATGCCACTCTGCTCACTAATCACCGGAAAACATCCCGCTATCTATTGATGGATCAAGATAATCGCCTTTGTGGTTGGACGAATCTTTCTACAGGCGAAGTACTCCCCAAAGAACTCAATTATCCCGGCGATCATTATCAGTTGCAGGCCTTTGGCTGCATCCATGTTCTTTCTCCCTCTATTTTCCGCTATATGGAAGGCGAACGCTGGACAGGAAAATTTTCCATTATTCCATTTTATGTGGATATCTGCCCGAAAGCATGCATTCAGGGATTTCCTATAGACAGCGAAAACTGGTTTGATGTGGGCAAACCAGAGACACTTGCAAAGGCAGAAGCCTATTATGCGTCTTTATAAAACAGGTTTCATCTTCACCACTGTCCTTGGGCATCAAATAAGTATTCGTAGTTGAAGGAACCGTAAATACGATACTTCCAACGGGCACTTTTCTCAAAACGGCGACTGTCATCCAGGATGGTCGCCTGATATTCGGTTTCCAATTCATGAATGAACTCTTTGAATTCCGGATCTTGATATCTATAAGTGGGAACAATAATACGTATATCAGGATATTGTTCTCGCAGATTTTTGATTTCTGCACGAACAGTACCTTTTTCATCGGGCTTCAGAAAAAAGAGTAAACACACGGGATATCCCTGCCCTGCAATGTCTGAAAAGAGCAAACTGTCTTTCTCTGCATATTCCACCTGTTTGAAATCAACAAAACGATCTCCCGGCTTCAGGCTGCGGGTAGCATCCAGCATCCGTTTCAGTCCTATCAATACAGATGTACTGTCTCGCATTTGTAAAGGAGTTTTCTGGTACAATGTCTCCAGTTCATCCGGATAGATTGCTGCCCAACGATCAAACACCATCCATCCTATTGCGTTCCGGGCATTGTCGAATACAAATTGCCGCGTAGCTTCCAGCGGAAAAAGATCTTCATGCCAAAGCTTCCAAAGACGTACGTTTTGTGAATGGGGATTGGTACTTTTGTACGGTACAGGCATTGCCGGTGGGACTACATTTGTCAACGTCAGTTTCCCTCCCTCGGGATAAAAGAAATTCATACTGCCGGAATGCTCCATTCCATAGATATGCAACGTATCTTCTTTTCCGGAAAATGAAACTTCTCCGTTTCTGATAATAGCGAAATCCAAGGGATCTTTACCGTAATCACGGTCACCCGTCATACGGTCGGCGCCATATCGCCACAGATAAACCGTATCTCCTTCGTAAGCGTCCAATCCGGTGCATTGCACGGTAAAAGTCTGTTCTTGCGATTGACAACTGATGAGTCCCAGAAACAAAGAGTAAAATATCCATTGATTGATTTTCATAAAGCCCAAATAGATTAAAGAAACAAACACATTGCACAAAAGAACAATCTTTTCAGTAAAGATGCAAGCAAAAAAGACAATATATAAAAGCAATTGTTAATGAAATATCCATATATTTGTGACATAACATTAAAAAAACGGGCTATGAAACAACTGAGATTAGGACTATGGGCATGTTTCTGCCTTTGTGCAGCCACCACCCTTATGGGACAAAGCAAGGTGAAAACAACTGCTGAAAAAGTAATGCTGTTCATTGACGGTGCCCAAGTGACGCGTACCAAACAAGTAGATATTCCGGCAGGAAATTCAACGCTCATCTTTACCGGATTATCCCCCTATATGGATGCACAAAGTATGCAGGTCAGCACAAAGGGAAAACTCACCATTACAGCAGTCAACCGACAATACAACTATATAGACAGCCTCGCCGTCAGCGAAAAACAACAAAGCCTGCAAAAGGAGCTTAAAAAAATAGAGAAGCAGCAGAAAGAACAGAATGCCGAGCTTGGACTTATCAATGCCGAATATGAAATGCTAAAAACAAATTGCTCCGTCAGCAATAAGAATACCGCTACTTCTCTGGCCACTATCAAAGAAGTGAATCAATATTACTCCGGGCAGTTGAAAACTCTGAAAACCAAAGAACTGGCTATCAATGAACAGATAGCCGAACTTGCCATCAAACAGGAACAACTGAACTCTGAACTGGCACAACTAAGCGGTAAATCTCTAACTCCTATGAGTGAAATTATGGTCAATGTAAATGCGCCAACAGCTTGCAAAGCTACATTCACTCTGAGCTATTATGTGAAAAATGCCGGTTGGTTCCCCTCTTATGATGTTCGTTCCGGTAGCCTGGCCGAGCCTATCTCCATCGTTTACAAAGCCAACATCTTTCAGAATACCAAGGAAGAGTGGAAGAACGTAGAATTATCCCTCTCATCCTCTAATCCTTCCACCGGAAGCGTAGCTCCCACTCTGTCTACTTACTGGTTGGATTATGGACTTGCAGCACCACGCTACAATTTGAATCTCAATGGAAATACCGTTTCAGGAGTCGTTCTTGATAATGAACGTACGCCCGTAATAGGTGCTACCGTTACCATCCCGGGAACTACAATAGGAACCATAACCGACGTAAACGGTAAGTATTCCATAACTATTCCCAATGGACAAAACAAACTTCAATTTTCATATATTGGCTATCAGACTCAGACCAAAGATATACAAGGAAGTATTATGAATGTTACCCTTCAGGAGGACACGCAAGCATTGGATGAAGTAGTGGTAGTAGGTTACGGCACTGAAAGGAAACCTCTTATGGCAAGTGCAGTCTCCGGTCTTAAGGTAAACCATAAAAAAGATATTCAATACGAAGAAGCGGCCAGCATGGCCCTTGACGTTGAACAGAACCAAGCACAGATGGGCTACGAATTTGAAATCAAAGTCCCCTACACCATTCCTTCTGACAACAAACCTGTAGTTGCAGAAATCGGTCATTACGAATTACCCGCCTCCTATGCTTATCAGAGCACTCCGAAGATAGACAAAGATGCTTTCCTGATTGCCCAGGTAACCGACTGGGAAAAGCTGAACTTACTTGAAGGCGAAGCAAATGTTTACTTTGAGAATACTTTCATTGGCAAGTCCATTATGAATGTCACCCAACAGAACGACACACTATCCTTCTCTTTAGGTCGTGATAAACGTATCATGGTACAGCGTACGAAAGAGAACGAATATACCTCACGCAAGTTTATGGGTTCCAATCAGACGCAATCCATTGCATGGAAACTTTCTGTCCGCAATACGCGTCCAGAGCCTGTCACCCTTACGCTTTACGACCAACTGCCTGTATCACGCAACAATAACATTACCGTAACAGCAGAAGAAATCAGCGGCGG
This sequence comes from uncultured Bacteroides sp., assembly GCA_900557355.1. Taxonomy (GTDB): domain Bacteria; phylum Bacteroidota; class Bacteroidia; order Bacteroidales; family Bacteroidaceae; genus Bacteroides. The sequence continues at coordinate 847 of USSR01000649.1, read as the reverse complement.
CAGTCTGGATGAAGCGAAAGGTATCATCACCTGGCAAATTACCTTAAAGCCCGGAGAACAACGTGATTTAGCTCTACGTTATAAAGTGAAGTATCCCAAAGGACGAAACTTAATAATAGAATAGATGATAGTGCACAATATATAATAAATATTAATACACATAATAATAATATAGCCTCATGCATCCTTTTCATTTTCTGATTGTTTATTCTAAAAAAAAGAAGAAGAAGTTATGAAAAAGATTATCTTATTACTGATGTTGGTTTTCATAGGTGCATCTACAACAATTTATGCACAGGAAAGTAAAAGTGAAAGTCGCCGTGCTGAACGTAAAGCACAACGTGATGCAATAAAAGCTCAGGAGAAAATAGAAGAAGAACGAGCATACGCTGATGCAGTACAAGCCATTAAGGAAAGAAAGTTTGTATTGGAAGCGGATCGTGTGACATTCAAAAGAGGCCGTAGTGCTTTTGTTACATCCAATACCAATTTTATCCTTTTAAATGGTGACCGGGCATCCGTACAGATTGCTTTCAACGGCGCTTTTGCAGGCCCTAATGGAATTGGAGGTGTTACAGTAGATGGTACTGTAGGTAAAGTGAAAGTCACCACTGATAAAAAAGGAAATGTAAGTTGCAGTTTCAGTGTGTCAGGGGTTGGTATTTCAGCACAAGTCTCCATCAGATTGACCAATGGGGGCAATAAAGCATCTGCTACAGTAAATCCCAACTATAATTCGAACAGGCTATCATTGGATGGCAAACTCATTCCACTGTCCGAATCGAATATATTCAAGGGACGGTCGTTCTAATTATTGTAACTGAACACTTGCGGCCGGGGGGGGGGG
>USSR01000648.1 GCA_900557355.1 uncultured Bacteroides sp. | reverse complement strand
TGAGCATTGGCGGATATTCATCCCGGAGTCTTCCGCTTCCCCGGTGGTTGTATTGTAGAGGGCACTGATCTCGATACCCGTTACGACTGGAAAAAATCAGTAGGTCCCGTAGAAAACCGTCCTTTGAACGAGAATCGTTGGCAGTATACTTTTACCCACCGTTTCTTCCCCGATTACTACCAAAGCTACGGATTAGGATTCTACGAATACTTCCTGTTGTCCGAAGAAATGGGTGCCGAACCTCTTCTTCCGATTCTGAACTGCGGTCTTTCCTGCCAATATCAGAACAACGATCCGAAAGCACATGTGGCAGTCTGTGATCTGGATAGCTATATTCAGGATGCACTCGACCTGATTGAATTTGCCAATGGAGACGTCAATACGACTTGGGGAAAAGTGCGTGCAGATATGGGACATCCGGCTCCGTTTAACCTGAAATTCATTGGTATCGGTAACGAACAATGGGGTAAAGAATACCCTGAACGTCTCGATCCATTCATCAAAGCGATTCGTAAGGCCTATCCCGATATGAAGATTGTAGGTAGCTCCGGTCCGAATTCCGAAGGTAAAGAATTTGATTATCTGTGGCCTGAAATGAAACGTCTGAAAGCCGATCTGGTTGACGAACATTTCTATCGTCCCGAAAGTTGGTTCTTGGCACAAGGTGCACGCTATGACAACTATGACCGTAAAGGCCCGAAAGTCTTTGCCGGAGAATATGCCTGCCACGGAAAAGGTAAAAAATGGAATCATTACCATGCCGCTCTGCTCGAAGCTGCCTTCATGACAGGGCTGGAACGCAATGCCGATGTCGTACACATGGCTACTTATGCTCCTCTTTTTGCTCACGTAGAGGGATGGCAATGGCGTCCGGACATGATTTGGTTTGATAACTTGAATTCCGTGCGTACTACAAGCTATTATGTACAGCAGTTGTTTGCACAAAACAAAGGAACCAACGTACTTCCGCTTACCATGAACAAGAAAAATGTAACGGGAGCTGAAGGGCAAAACGGACTCTTTGCCAGCGCAGTCTATGACAAGGATAAGAATGAACTGATTGTTAAGGTGGCTAATACTTCCGCCACAGCCCAACCGATTTCATTGAACTTTGAAGGTCTGAAAAAACAGGATGTACTTTCCGACGGCCGTTGCATCAAACTTCGTTCTCTTGATCTTGACAAGGATAACACGCTTGAACAACCTTCCGCCATCACTCCGCAGGAAACTCCGGTATCGATTGAGGGTAATGTGTTTGTTACCGAATTGGAACCTACCACCTTTGCGGTTTATAAATTCAAGAAGAAATGATAACTAAGATTAGATTCATTGTTTACTCATTTGCACTGACAGTCTTTTCCGGGCTGTCAGCGCAAAATGACACCACTTTCATTGCTAACGGTAACCCCATCATTAGATACAAATATACGGGTGATCCTGCTGCTATGGTGCATAATGGTAAAGTATATATCTATGCCGGACACGATGAATGTCCTCCTCCCAAAGAACACTACCTGCTGAATGAATGGTGTGTGTTTTCCTCTCCTGATATGAAAACATGGACGGAGCATCCCGTTCCCTTGAAAGCAAAAGATTTCAGTTGGGCGAAAGGAGAAGCGTGGGCAAGCCAGGTAATCGAACGAGACGGTAAATTCTACTGGTATGTAACGGTAGAACATGGTACGATTCCCGGCAAATCAATTGGCGTAGCTGTTTCGGATTCTCCGGCAGGTCCTTTTGTGGATGCTCGCGGATCAGCATTGATTACCAATGATATGACAACCGAATACACTAAAATCCGGTGGGATGACATTGACCCGACGGTTTTCATTGATGATGACGGACAGGCATATCTCTGTTGGGGAAATACCCAGTGTTACTACGCTAAACTGAAAAAGAACATGATTGAGCTGGATGGTCCGATTATCCCCATCAAGCTGCCCCGTTATACGGAAGCTCCATGGATACACAAACGTGGAGACTGGTATTACCTCTCTTACGCTTCCGAATTTCCCGAGAAGATCTGCTATGCTATGAGCCGTAGTATCGAGGGACCTTGGGAATATAAAGGTATCCTGAACGAACTGGCGGGTAATTCCAATACCAATCATCAGGCTATCATCGAATTCAAAGGAGATTGGTACTTCATTTACCACAATGGAAGCATTAATACGGCAGGTGGTAGTTTCCGCCGCGCTGTTTGCATCGACCGTTTGTACTATAATGAAGATGGTACGATGAAACGGATTCAGATGACGACAGAGGGTGTACAATAAGAAGAATCAAAACGAATAGGGTTAGTTAAATCAATAGGTAATAGATTTTAGATTTTTGTTAATTGTAAAAGTAAGGGCGGCTCCCGTGATGGAAGCCGCCCTTCTTACTTATTTAATTTCGAATAAATTCTTATTCAATTCTACGAGAACCGTCGCCGATTACTACGTCATACACTTTCGGGCTTCTGCCGAATTTAGCTTTGAAAGCAGCTTTTGTTTTTTCAACGAAGTTGTCATACAACTCATCCTTAACAAGGTTGATCGTACAACCACCGAAGCCACCACCCATTACGCGTGAACCGGTTACACCGTATTCTTTAGCGCAGTCATTCAGGAAGTCGAGTTCTTCGCAGCTTACTTCGTACAGCTTGCTCATGCCGTGATGAGTTTCGTACATCTTCTGGCCAACAGTTTCGTAATCATCTTTCTCCAATGCCTCGCAAACATCGAGTACACGTTGGATTTCTTCGATTACATATTCTGCACGCATATAGTCTTCAGCGCTGATATCAGCTTTCGCTTCTTCTAGCATAGCCATTGTACAGTCGCGCAGGAATTCTACGTGCGGATGTTTTTTCTGGATAGCGGCAACAGCAGCTTCACAGCTTTGGCGACGCTTGTTATAAGCAGAAGAAGCCAATTCGTGTTTCACAACTGAATCCATCAGAACCAGACGATAACCTTCCGGATGGAATGGGAAATACTGATACTCCAGTGAACGGCAATCCAGACGGATCAAACTACCTGCTTTACCGAATACGGAAGCAAACTGGTCCATAATACCGCAGTTCACACCACAATAGTTATGTTCTGTAGCCTGGCCAACTTTAGCCAATTCGAACTTATCTATCTTGTTTTCACCAAACAGTTCGTTCAGTGCGAAAGCATACGTACTTTCCAGAGCAGCAGAAGAAGACATACCTGCACCCAGAGGCACATCACCTGCGAAAGCAGTATTGAATCCCTTCACATCAACGCCACGTTTAATCATTTCACGGCATACACCGAAAATATATCTTGCCCAGCTGGCGCGTGGAGCATCTTCTTCATTCAAACCAAATTCTACATAATCCTTCAAGTCGATAGAGTAAGCCTTTACTTTGTCAGTACCGTTAGGTTTGATTTCAGCAATCATCCCTTTGTCTACCGCTCCCGGAAAAACGAATCCACCGTTGTAGTCTGTGTGTTCACCGATCAGGTTGATACGGCCCGGAGAAGCATATAAAAATCCAGTAGTTCCGTCAAAGTGTTTAATGAATCGACTTCTTACGTATTCTGTATCCATGATATTTATATTTTAAAGGTGAATAAATTGAATTCTATTCTATGTGATTATTCCACAGGAATATCCTTATTTACATTCTTGCAACCTACCAAACCGTAGAACAACAGGTAAGCCAGAGCAGCGATAATCAACCAGTAGCTAGCCATATAACCTACAGAGTCAGAGATGCTTTGTTGGATCAACGGCAATACACCACCACCAACAACCATCATCATAAAGATTCCGGAAGCCTGTGCTGTATATTTTCCTAAGCCTTCTACTGCAAGGTTGAAGATACCACCCCACATTACAGAAGTACAAAGACCGCAAAGTACAAGGAACAAGGCGCTTACAGGAACCTGTGCCATCATAAAGCCTTCGCCTACAGTGTAACCCGGCATTGAAACCGTTACATCTTTCGGAGTGAAGATAGCGATCAATACGAAAATGATAGCAGTAGCAGAAACAGCGATCAACTGTGCACGGCTGGAAACCTTACCACTGATAGCACTACTTGCAGTACGTCCCACAAGCATCAGCAACCAATAGATAGCAGCGATAGCACCACCAATAGCAGCACCGTTCATCA
>USSR01000647.1 GCA_900557355.1 uncultured Bacteroides sp. | reverse complement strand
ACTATATTTCAATTATTTCAAAGACCAATTTCCATTTTTAACGGGACAGTAATGAAATATAGTGATTTATAAACAGAATCCGATTGTATTCAACCGAGACGCTGGTATTTTGTATGTATTTGCGTCCCTAATTATTCCTGGTATATGAACAGGGTTACGACTGATTCGAACAATTAGCTTGAAAACGAGCGTAATTTTAGTAATACGAAATGGAAGAAGTAGGTAGAAAGGAATAAATAATTGCGTCAATCCCTTCCGTAAGTGTATTTTGTTACACTTTTATTTGTAAATAAAGCCTTTTTGCATTAAGTTTGCATCTAAAGGGTATTATTTTGCACCTATGGACTATTCGATTATCAAGGAACGGCGCTTTTTGTTGGGGCTTACCCAGCAGGATTTGGCCGACTATACGGGGCTGAGCTTACGTATCGTCAAGAGTATCGAGGTGGGCAAAGGCAATCCTTCCGTTGCCACACTCTCGAAAATCGCCGACACACTCGGTTTGGAACTGCTATTACGAGTCAAGGAGGTCGTTAAATGAGAAAAGCAGAAATATACAACAACGGTATATTGGCCGGCGTACTGACGGAGACCGACGAGGGACGGTATTTGTTTCGTTACGATGATGCGTTTCTCGCTGACGAGCGGCAGACAGCTATCTCCCTTTCATTTCCGAAAAGGGAAAAAGAGTTCGAATCGGATACGCTGTTTCCGTTCTTCTATAACATGCTCGCCGAAGGAGCGAACAAAGCGTACCAATGTCGCACGCTCAAAATCGACGAGGAGGATGCCTTCGGACTCCTCATGGCAACGGCACATACCGACACCATCGGCGCCATAACTGTAAAGAAAATATGAAAGCATTGACGGTTTGTCCCGGCCATCTGGCCGAAGGATTCGATAGATATTGTCCGTCGTGTACGCGGCGGCTGTTCGACGGAAAGCGGGTCTCTCCATGTCTCGATTTCAATTACGATGCCGACAACGCAGATATGGCCGAGAACATCAACCAGCTTTCCGTATCGGGCGTACAGGAGAAATTGTCTGCTGTCATTGACAATGGCAGAATCGTTCTTACCCCTGTCGGTGAAAAAGGACACTATATTATCAAACCGGCACCGGTATACAAACACCTGCGCTTCCGCAATCAGATTCCGGCCAACGAGCACCTGACGATGCAAATCGCCCGGCAGGTATACAAAATTCCGACGGCGGAAAACGGTCTGGTCTTTTTTAAGAACGGCGAGGCAGCCTATATCACCAGACGATTCGATTATGACACTGACGGTAACAAGATCAAGCAGGAGGACTTTTCGTCGTTAGCGCATAAGACGAACGCAACGCATGGACGCAATTTCAAATATACAGGCAGCTACGAGGATGCCGCAACATTGCTTCGCAGCAATGTTGCGGCATGGCAAGTGCAGATGAGCCGATTCTTCGCACTCGTCGTCTTCAACTATCTATTTGCCAACGGTGATGCACATCTGAAGAACTTCTCGTTGCAACAGACTTCCGGTGGAGATTATCTGCTTGCACCAGCCTACGATTTGCTGAATACTTCGATTCATGTGGCGGACGAGGATTTCGCGCTGCAAGGCGGGTTGATTCCCGAAACGGAATATTCCGATGTCTATACGCGGACGGGGCATCCATGCAGAGCAGATTTCGAAACTTTCGGGCGACGGATCGGCGTGCTACCGAAGAAGATGATAGCGATTCTCGACTTGTTCACGCAGGAGCAACCGGAGGTTTATGCTTTGACCGACCGCTCGTTTCTCGACAAGAAGGTCAAAAGGATGTATGTAAAGTCGTATCAGGAACGATTAAGCCGTTTCTGTCGAAAATAGCTACTCATTACCACTTAAATAAATCTACATCAATCTCTCAAGAATGCCAGACGCATTTTGTGATTGCATACATACAGCAACTTGAACTTCCATTTTTCAGTTTGAGTAGAAACTCGACAAAGCTAATTTATAAAAAACCGGCACAAATATTCATTATTCATGATTATGCTGTAAAAGACTTCCATAATCCTTTATGTAACATAATACGTTCATTAGGATTGAAGCACATGTTTCTATTTCGATACTTAATATAAAAAAGGTTATTTGGTCCACTTAGATGTCCTATAGCACTGCACTCAAACAAAATATAAAAAATATTATCTAAATCTAATTGTGCTTGTAAAGGATTTTGTTCTGCATAAGCTCGAATGTCTCTTAATAAAAATTCCCGTTGCCTATATGATGATAGTAAATGGACAAATGCTTCTATCTGGTCATTTTCCAAATATCCGACTAGCTCGTCTCTTATTTCCGGAAGGAAATAATTCATTGAATATTTTTTAATCCCTTTTTCAATAGCTTGTATCGAAACTGTCGGTTCGTCGCAATATTCTTGAATCTTTTTGAGTAATTGCAAGAAATCTCGTGGTGTATGTCTTGTATATTCAAGTAAAGTTTGAATGGTTGGTTGATCTTCATATTTCGGAGGAAGTAACTCTTCAAAAAGATTATTCAATGACGGACACTCCAATTTCGCTCTAAGATTAGCCAATTTGATGAGATTACAACGTGAATAATCTGTCACGCTACTTTCATCAAACCAGTCAAATTCATATGCTGCATCTTGACGAATTTTGTTTTTATTAGGATGTGGCAATCTTTCAAAAAGATCTGTACGGCACAATATTATAATTTTGGCAGGAATATTTTGTCTGCGGAAGAACAAATTCCATTCTTTGGCTCGATCAATAAGTGCCGCGATGGATTTATACTGAATATCCCTGCCTGTTAATATTTCATCCAATCCATCGATAATGATGTAGTGATGGTTGTTTGTTGTGATATTTTCTAATAATTTCTTCAGATAATTTATAATATATGTTAAATCAAAGTTTTTTTTGTGTGTCGTCATGAGTAACGCTAAAATCAAAGGATTTACAGATGGAGATTTTAAACGACCTTTTTGAAGATTTTGTAACAATGTTGCTAATACTTTTTGCAGGTAATATTCCTGCGGTTTGCAAAGTTTGCAATGCTCTTGTCCATTCTGCATTTGACTGCAAACTCTCATCTTTGGTTAAAGAATTTATGATATATATCAATAAAAGCCAATCCCATGCCATTGGAAGTCTGGCCTCTTGGTCATACGTACCTTCTATAATCTTCGCTAAACTTTTATATGGGAAATCCATAAGAAGGATATCATCAACGAACATGTCGTATCGATTTTCACTCGTTAAACGGATATGTTCAAGTAATGCCGTCTTGCCAGCTCCTTTATAACCTAAAAACAGAAACGTAGATTTGTGTAGTGCCAGATCAATAACCCCAGTTTCATCTAAATAACCATTTATCAGCAAATCGGGGTATTCGCATCCTTCATCTTTTGCATCTGCTTTACCGAAATTAATTTTTCTATAATCTATATCCATGATATTCAAAATTTATCAATGCAAGATGTTATAAACGTAATTACATAACATACTCAAATTAAGTGTAATTGTCATTTGCACTATTTCACCGGTTGCCTCCAATTTAGTTAGCTTGGTGAGTATAACTAAGATACACAACAAACAAGAAAAAGCAATCTCTACTCCATATATTTGGTTCATCTATTGCTCCCGCATGTACCGGACAATGTGATAGCAAGTTATGAATATTCGATTAATATTGCAAATAAAACCGGATGATTTCGGTCTTGAAGATATATTCGTATTTGGCTTGCAGGAGTTGAACCTGAGCTTCGACCAGCGCATCGAGCGCCGTGTTGTAATCGACGACGGTAGCCGCTCCGAGATTGTACCTTTGCTCCATTTGCCGGGCGGCTTCCTCGGCCGAGGCGACGTATTTCTGTGAAGAGAGATACTTGTCCCACGCCGTCCGGGAATCGATCAGTGCTTGCGTAGCCTCCTTGTTCACCTGCTTCTCCGTAGTGCGTAACGCATACTCCGCCTGGCGAACGGCGATCTTCTGCCGCTGAACGTTGTGCCGTGTCATCAGGCGGCCGAAAATCGGAACGTTCAGCGATACGGAAATATAGCTGCTCGCATTGTCCTTGTACTGTTCGGCGAACGGATAGGCTTCGTAACGGTACGTGCCGTCGGGATTCATAAACATTTTC
>USSR01000646.1 GCA_900557355.1 uncultured Bacteroides sp. | reverse complement strand
AGTGCCAAACGGCCTTGAGCCTTCTGCCATTGCACCAACGCATCGTTTACTTCCGTTCCTGCATCAAGCAAACTTTGGCGGAAGGTGAGTAACGCCTCTTCCTGTTGTGCTTTCGCTATTTTCAAATTAGCAATATTCTGTCCGCGATTGAAAAGTGGCTGAACCAATGAGCCGACAGCGGAAAGCAGCCACTGTCCGGGATTGGTTATAGCGCCACCTGCCGAGTTTGTCCATCCTGCGGAACCACCCAAGGTGATAGAGGGATAAAAAGCAGAACGTGCCTGATTCGTTGCATAAAAAGCCCCAGCCAGTTCAGCTTCCTTTTGACGAATATCCGGACGACGGTGCAACAGTTGCAACGGCACTCCGGTTGAAAGGGATTCCGGGAAACGCTGGTTGTCAAGCGTAGAACGTGTTATCAGCTGCGGAGCCATACCCAACAGGGCGGAAAGAGAATTCTCCATTTCACTGATTTGCTGTTCAATAGAAAGCACGGAAGCATCTACCGATAGTTTGCTCGCTTCTGTTTGGGCAACAGCCATTTCCGTAGTTTGCCCGGCTCTTTTCAATGCTTTCATTGCACGCAGGTTCTCATCCCATGTTTCAGCCGTGCGACGGGTGATATCCAGTTGCTTATCAAGCATCAATAAGGTGTAGTAACTATTGGCAATCGTTGCTACCAGTTGCGTCTGTACCGCTTGCCTATAGGCTTCACTCTGTTCGAGGGCGGCTTTGACTCCTCGTTTGGCATTGGTCAACTTTCCGAAAATATCCAGTTCCCAGTCTGCCGATGCTGCCAGATCATAGGTCTTGGAAGTTTTCGAACCATCCACGCTGCTCAATGTTCCTTGCGGAGTGAGCGATACAGAAGGCAGATAAGCCAACTTGGAAGAAAGCAGTAATGCTTCTACTTCTTTCACTTTCAAACGGGCAATATTCAAATCGGTATTATTCGCGATACCCGTTTCAATCAGTTGTTGCAGTTGCGGATCGCTAAATAGTTCCTTCCATGAAAGGGAAGCAATGGAAGCGGTATCCCCCGCAACAACCGGCTGCCGGTAAAGACTGTCGGTAACCGTCGTGTCCGGACGTTCATAAGTCCGGTACACATGACAACCGCTCAATCCGGCCGACAGGAATAAACATATTATTATCTTTTTCATACACTTCAACAATTAAAGATTCTCCAACTCTGCCGGTTTACGTGCCGGCATCAGTTTTTCCTGAAGATACTGGAACACGATAAACAATACAGGTACGATAAACAACAGGGCAACCGTACCGATCAACATTCCACCTACGGTTCCTACGCCGATGGAAATATTACCGTTCGCTCCTACTCCCGATGCGAACATCATCGGTAACATACCGAATATCATCGTAAGAGATGTCATCAGGATTGGACGCAGACGGACTTGCGCAGCCGAAACAGCTGCCTGTGTGATTGTCATTCCCTGACGACGACGTTCGGAAGCATATTCCGTAAGCAGAATAGCTGTCTTCGACAACAAGCCAATCAGCATAATCAAACCTATCTGTAAATAGATATTATTCTCCAGGCCGAACATCTTGGCAAAAAGGAAACTTCCGGCAAGTCCGAATGGTACGGAAAGAATCACTGCAATCGGAATGAACAAACTTTCGTAGAGCGCACAAAGAATAAGATAGATAAAGACTACACAGATGATAAATACCAGTGTTGTGGTATTCCCTGTAGAGGATTCTTCACGTGACATACCTCCGAACTCAAAGCCATAACCTGCCGGTAATACCTGTTCCGCAACTTCACGTACCACCTGAATAGCTTGTCCGGAACTGTAACCGTCTGCCGGAGCACCATTGACGGAGATGGCAGAGAACAAATTGAAACGCGTCAGCGACTCTGCACCGTAGACTCGTGTCAAAGTGAGATACTGACTGACAGGGGACATCTCTCCGTCGGAATTGCGGACAAACATATTATTCAATGCTTCAGTATCCAGACGGAATTCCGGTGAAGCCTGTACCATTACACGGTAAAGTTTAGAGAAACGGTTCATATTGGATGCATAGTTACCACCGATATAGCCGGACAAAGTGCTCAATACATCCGAAGGCGACACTCCATTCCGCTTGCAAAGGGCGGCATCCACTTCTACCAGGTATTGAGGGTATTTCGTATCGAACGAAGTCGAGGCACGTCCGATTTCAGGCCGGGCATTCAACGCGTCAATCATCTGACGGGTGTATTTCAGCAAATCTTCTACCGAACCGCCTTTCTGGTCCTGAATATAAATCTCAAAACCACTACTTACTCCATACCCGGGAATCATCGGTTGTGCAAAGGCCATAATCTGTGCAGAAGAAATGTCATCCGTACGCCGATAAATCTCGTTAATAACAGCATTGATACCGTCTTCATTTTCCGTACGTTCATCCCATGGTTTCAGACGGACGATAAACATACCGTTTGATGCTCCCTGACCACTTATCATACCGTTACCCGTCACTTTAGAGAACATTCTGATTTGCGGTATGTCATGGATACGCTTGTCTATTTCATCCATTACAATCTTGGTTTCTTCCAGACTGTTTCCGGGTGAAGTACGCACGTCTACAAAGATAGTTCCCATATCCTCTTGAGGAACCAACCCGGTCTTGGTGGTTTTCATCAGAAGGAACAATCCTGCACAAGCGACTAACAGCAATGCTCCCGCCAGCCATTTACGTTTCAACATGAAAAATACGCCACTCTTATATTTCAGTACTAACCGATGAAAAGCACTATCAAATGCCATGTGGAAACGGGATGAGAAACTCAATTTCTCCCCTTTCGCAGCCTCCATGTGCGGTGTCATTATCAGTGCGCAGAGAGCGGGACTTAAAGTTAACGCGTTAATCAGAGATATTGCTACGGCAACAGCCATGGTCAGTCCGAACTGGGTATAGAACGTTCCGGTAGTTCCTCCCATAAAACATACGGGAATAAATACTGCCATGAAGACAAAGGTGGTAGTTACCAGTGCCGAGGTGATGCCACCCATGGCATCAATGGTGGCCCGGTAAGCCGATTTATATCCCTCGTCGAACTTTGCCTGCACCGCCTCCACCACAACAATAGCATCATCCACCACCGTTCCGATAACTAATACCAGTGCAAACAACGTCAACATATTCAGACTGAAACCTGCGGCATAGAGAAAAGCAAAAGTACCCACAAGGGAAACGATGATAGAAATGGCCGGAATAAACGTAGACCGCAAACTTTGCAGGAAAACGTAAACCACAAGTACCACTAACAGAATGGCTTCAATCAAGGTTTTTATCACATTCTTAATGGATGCATCCAAAAACTCTTTCGAACTCATCAGGTCTACCAGCTCCATTCCTTTAGGTAATCCTTGAGCAATTTCCGCTGTCACCTTATCTATTTCCTTAATAATCTCATTGGCGTTCGAACCGGAAGTCTGCGCAATCATACAGTTGGAACCGGGATGCCCGTTCACTTCACCGATGTACGTATAAGAGCTGGCACCCAATTCGATACGTGCTACATCTTTCAGCCGCAGCACCTCACCTCCTGCCTGCGAACGGATTACCAGATTTCCATAATCTTTTTCTTCTTCATAACGTCCACGATATTTCAATACATACTGAAAAGTATTCTTCGATTCAGCACCAAGCGTTCCCGTAGGAGCTTCCAGATTCTGTTCGTCAAGTACCGTCGTGATGTCGGATGGAACCAGTCCATATTTGGCCATCTTAGCCGGATCGAGCCAGATACGTAACGAATAGTCCGCTCCCATCACATTCACCTCACCTACCCCGGCAATACGTGAAAGACGGGGTTCGATATTGATCTTCAGATAGTTATTCAGAAAACTTTCATCGAACGTGTTGTCGGGACTATACAATGCCAATGCTTTGATATTACTTGTCTGGCGCTTACGGACAGTGATACCGCTGCGGGTGACTTCTGCCGGTAATAATCCTTGTGCCGTAGCAATACGGTTCTGCACGTTAACTGTCGCCATATCGGGGTCAGTCCCCTGACGGAAGTAAATGGTTATTCTCGCTGAACCGTTATTGGTAGAGGAAGAGGTCATGTACATCATATTCTCCACTCCATTGAGTGCTTCTTCCAATGGCACGGG
>USSR01000645.1 GCA_900557355.1 uncultured Bacteroides sp. | reverse complement strand
ACATGAAGAAGATAAATAACTTGAAATTGCTCTACATTTTCATTCTTTCGCGGGAGATTTCAAAATTATCACGTACCTTTGTATTCTAAATTAAAGATAATCTGATAACTTATGCCATTAAATTTACCTGATAAGCTGCCGGCGATAGAGTTGCTGAAAGAAGAGAACATATTTGTTATTGACAACTCCCGCGCCACGCAACAGGACATCCGTCCGTTGCGCATCGTTATCCTGAACTTGATGCCTTTGAAGATTACCACAGAGACGGATCTTGTGCGTTTGCTCTCCAATACACCGCTTCAGGTGGAAATCTCGTTCATGAAAATCAAGAGTCATACATCGAAGAATACGCCTGTAGAACACATGCGGGCGTTCTATACTGACTTTGAAAAAATGCGTGGTGAGAAGTACGACGGTATGATTATCACCGGTGCCCCTGTAGAACAACTGGATTTCGAAGAAGTGACCTATTGGGATGAAATAATGGAAATATTCGATTGGGCGCGTACGCATGTCACGTCCACCCTTTATATATGCTGGGCTGCACAGGCCGGACTTTATCATCACTACGGAGTACCCAAGTATGCGTTGGATAAGAAAATGTTCGGCATATTCGAGCATCGTCCTTTAGATCCGTTGCATGCTATTTTCCGTGGTTTTGATGATATGTTCTATGTACCTCATAGCCGCCATACCGAAGTACGGAAAGAAGATATCTTGAAAGTGCCTGAACTTACTTTACTTTCGGAATCGGAAGATGCAGGTGTACACCTGGTGGTAGCACGTGGTGGACGTGAGTTCTTTGTCACCGGACATTCGGAATACTCTCCATTAACGCTGGATACGGAATACCGCAGGGATGTGGATAAAGGTCTGCCCATTGAAGTACCTCGTAATTATTATGTGGATAATGATCCGGACAAAGGGGTGATGGTACGCTGGCGTGCTCATGCCAATTTGCTGTTCTCTAATTGGTTGAACTATTTCGTTTATCAGGAAACTCCGTACAATATTAATGATATAAAATAAGTGACAAGCTACAAGCTACGAGTTGCAAGTACCGTTCGGTATGATAGCGCGTAGCTAGTTGTAGCTTGTAGCCTGTAACCTGTAACTTGTAACTGAATAGAATGATAAAGCAACGGAAAATAGAATTGTTGGCACCTGCCAAGAATCTGGAATGTGGTATCGAGGCTATCAATCACGGTGCGGATGCAGTGTACATCGGTGCGCCCCGCTTTGGTGCGCGTGCGGCTGCCGGTAACTCACTGGAAGATATCGCTGCTTTGGTGGCGCATGCCCATTTATATAATGCCCGGATTTATGTAACTGTCAATACGATTCTGAAGGAAGAAGAACTGGCGGAAACGGAAGCTATGATTTGGGATTTGTATCGTGCGGGTGTCGATGCACTCATTGTGCAGGATATGGGAATTACCCGTCTGAATCTGCCGCCTATCCCTCTGCATGCCAGTACGCAAATGGATAACCGTACACCGGAGAAAGTGCGTTTCCTTGCAGAAGCTGGTTTCCGACAAGTAGTATTGGCACGTGAACTTTCCTTGCAGGAAATCAGCCATATTCATAAAGCCTGTCCGGAAGTGCCGTTGGAAGTATTTGTACATGGGGCACTATGCGTTAGCTATAGTGGGCAATGTTATGTCAGCCAGGCTTGTTTCGGACGTAGTGCCAATCGGGGAGAATGTGCGCAATTCTGTCGTTTGCCTTTCAGTCTGGTGGATGCCGACGGAAAAGTAATTGTACGTGATAAGCATTTGCTATCCCTTAAAGATTTGAATCAGAGTGATATCTTGGAAGAGTTACTTGATGCAGGTGCCACTTCGCTCAAGATAGAAGGTCGTCTGAAAGATGTTTCTTATGTAAAGAATGTTACGGCTGCTTACCGCCAAAAGCTGGATGCTATCTTTACACGCCGTAAAGAATACGCCCGGGCTTCTTCCGGTACTTGTAATTATACCTTCCGTCCCCAGTTAGATAAAAGTTTTAGTCGTGGATTTACGCATTACTTCCTGCACGGACGCAGTGAGGAAATTTTCTCTTTCGATACTCCGAAATCCCTCGGTGAAGAGATGGGGACCATGAAGGAACAACGCGGAAACTACCTTACAGTAGCCGGATTGAAATCATTCAATAACGGTGACGGTGTTTGTTATATCGATGAGCAGGGACGTCTGCAAGGTTTCCGTATCAACCGTGTGGACGGGAATAAACTCTATCCGGCAGGTGAGATGCCCCGTATCCGTCAGCGTACTGTGCTTTATCGTAACTACGATCAGGAATTTGAGAAGCTGCTGGCACGTAAGTCTTCCGAACGAAAGATTTCCGTATCCTTGCTTTTGGCAGATACCGCCTTCGGCTTTACCCTGACTGCTACAGATGAGGATGATAATAGTGTAACCCTTTCTTTCCCTTATCAGAAAGAACTTGCCCGTACACCGCAGGCGGATAATCTGCGTACACAACTCGGCAAATTAGGAAACACTCCTTTTGAAGCTTGTTCCCCTGTAGGGGCGAATCATCACTCGCCCGAAACTGGTTCCGCCATTGAAATTCATTTTTCCGGCAACTGGTTTCTTCCTGCTTCCGTCGTAGCCGAATGGCGGCGCCAGATTATAGAAAAACTTATTACTGTCCGCCGCATCAACTACCGTCAGGAACTGGCTGTCTGGAAACCGACCGTCCATCCTTTCCCGCTTCCGGATACTTCGCATAAATCAGTCGCTTCCAGAACTTCATTGACGTATCTCGGCAATGTGATGAACACTCGTGCCGCTTCTTTTTATACTGACCACGGCATTGCTTCCGTGGCTCCGGCCTATGAGAAACAAGCTGTTCCGGGTGCTATCCTGATGTTTTGCAAGCATTGCTTGCGATATAGTATGGGCTGGTGTCCTACTTTCCAAAAAGGGCGTTCGCCTTATCGGGAACCTTATTACCTGTTGGGAACCGATGGTAAGCGTTTCCGTCTGGAGTTTGATTGTAAAAATTGTCAGATGAAGGTTTATGCGGAATAAGGAAGTGAAATATGGTTCAGAAATGCGAATCAGCATAGGACTGCGTAGAGTATATGGTTTCTTTTCTCTGCGCAGGTCTGCACTTATTTGGATTTCTTTATTCTTGTGTTTTAGTTTTCTTTCTTGCCGTTATTCCCGTCCCAACCTGGATGATGAAGGTATGAGCGCTGGGACCCGCGATTCTTTGACTTACCTTTATGACCGCCACTATACGCTGAACACCAATCTGGAAGTGGTGCAAGATTCTGTTGTGCTTGCTTGTCTACCGGTGAAAGATTGCTATAATACCCTTTACAAAGGAGATCGTGTGGTAGTGGCCGAATTTGCCATTCATCCGGCGGATAGTGTGGATAGTGTCTGGGTGAAGCTGGCCCATACTCAGGAGATACAAGGCTGGATTGGTGAGCGGGAGATGATGCAGGCTTTTGTGCCGACGGATAGTATTTCCCAATTCATTTATTTGTTCAGTGATACGCATGCATCGTATTTCGTTGTCATTTTCGCATTGTTTGTGGGTGCCTGGATGCTTCGCTTGTTCCGTCGCAAACAGTTGAAGATGGTTTATTTCAATGATATAGATAGTGTGTATCCGTTGTTGCTTTGCCTGCTGATGGCATTCAGTGCCACTGTGTACGAGTCCATGCAAGTTTTTGTGCCCGAAACGTGGGAACACTTCTACTTTAATCCTACGCTTTCTCCTTTCAAAGTGCCGTTTATCCTTTCGATCTTCTTGCTGAGCATCTGGTTGTTTATCATAGTGTTGTTGGCAGTGCTCGATGATTTGTTCCGCCAGCTTTCGCCTGCTGCCGCTATGTTCTATTTGTTGGGCCTGGCATCTTGCTGCATCTTCTGCTATTTCTTCTTTATATTGACTACACAGATATATATTGGCTACGCCTTCCTTGTCGCTTTCATTTGGATTTTTATGAAAAAGATGCATACCACACTTGTTGTTTATCGCTATCGTTGTGGTAATTGCGGACAGAAACTCAAAAAGAAAGGACGCTGTCCGGGGTGTGGCGCGATTAATGAGTAGGAGGAAGAATTTCTTCGCACACTCTCATTTCCATGCCTTTATACACCACCACAATCTTATGTA
>USSR01000644.1 GCA_900557355.1 uncultured Bacteroides sp. | reverse complement strand
TAGAACAACTATTCTCAAATTCAACTAAGAAGGATAAGCATAAATTAGTTAAGAAGAGAAGGAAGTAATAAATAAGGCAGCAAGTGAATTACTTCAAATGCTGCCTTTCTTCTTTTTGATTACATGTTATTGTTTACCTTCTCCATTTAAGATTTGTTCCTTGGTAGGATTATAACCATTAGAATATGTTGAAAAAGTACCTTGATATGAAGTTAATGCTTGCTTCAAAGGAGTGAAGTCTTCTAGCTTGTAACACCCTTTTATTTTGAATTCACTACCTTCTACAGTTTCTAAATTTGTTAACGCACTAATATCAGATAATCCCCAAAAACTATCTTCAACTTCAATAGTGAAATCTCCTTTTATTTGTCTCAAATTCTCTAATCCTGCAAAAGATGTAAACTTGGAGAAGTCACCATAGTTAATACTCATTCGAAAGCCACCAATGGATGATAAATTGTTGAAGCCTTGAAAGGATTGTATATTACTAAAACTGGTATAAGTGCTAACACTACCAGCAGAACTCACCCCTGTTCCCCATATTAATCTTCCACCAATTGTAGTCAAATTTTCGAATCCTATAAAAGATTGCAAATTATTTCTTTCACTACTACCAATATCAAATATCAAATCTCCTCCCACAAATTCCAAGTTTCCAAGAGGCTCAAAAGATTCTATACCAGAACTATCGATTCTTAAATCCTTACCAACATAAGTAATCGAAGAAAGACCATTCAGAATTTCTTGTGCATTTATACTCCCAACTTTTGATGCTGTTACTCCAATATATAATTTTTCATCAATCCTTTTTAACTTGAGAGCATTGAGGATTGTATAGGATTTACATTCAAAACCTCCCAATTTTTCAAGATTTTCAAGAACAAGATTCATCCGATTTTTATTTCCCATATAGAAACCATTTCTCATATAGATATAACCATTTATCTGCTTTAGGGTAGGTAATTCAATTGTATTTAATTGAGCAATTTCATACTCTGGAGCATATATTTCAAAGTTACCACCTATGCTTGCTAGATTAGTTAAATTGTTTAAAGAGGAAAGTTTCTTAAATGTCACATATTTATCATTTCCTTCAGAAGAAATTTTAAAGCTCCCTCCAATAGTAGTTAATCTTTCCAACCCTTCAAATGATTCTAATTCGTTAAACGAAGTATAGTAATAAGGAGAATTTTGATATCGAAAATATCCTAATCCAATGAGTTGGAAATTGCCACCTATCTTCTTAAGATTTTCTAATCCTTTAAAGTCCTTTAGCCGTGAAAAATTACTATTTACAGTAGATTTTTCACCGTTATATGGTAATCTGTCTTTCATTATAAAATCTCCACCAATCTCATCAAGATTATCTAGCCCATTAAAAGACTCTATTCTATTAAAATTATTCAGCGATTCAATCACAAAATCCCCTTGTATTTTTCTCAATTGATTCAGTCCATTAAAGTTCTCAATATCACAATTATTAAGTATTAAGTCTCCATTAATTTGTGTAATTGAGTTTAAAACCTCTAAAGAGGTTATCATATCTTCTTTGTTATTATTAAAACAAAGAATATCAAGATTTCCATTTATTTGTTTATATCCTCTTTCCCCTATCTCTTGCAATTTCTGATTTCCCCTAATAGAAATATTTCCTTCATGAATGTATGATTCTTGTTCAACTGTAATAATTGATTCCGTTTCTTCATTTTCACTAATAATTTTTATTTCTCCAGTCCGCTTATCACCATTGTTTTCAGATATAAAGAAAGATAAGATATCTTCTCTAAAGCCTCTTGTTTGTGGTTGAGTTATCCATTCTTTTGCATCTCCAAGAATTTCCACTGTATAATTAGTATTGGTGGTCAAGGAAACGGAGATTTCTCCACCTTTAGGATAAGTATGATATGTTTTGCTGCTAGGCGACAAGCTTGGTACACCTAATTGACTAATGAATACTGTGTCCGTGACATTACTCTGTGTATGTTTTATTGCAACTTTGGCTGAACGTCCATAAGTAGAGGTATTCTCATTTATTTTTAGATATACTTTATGAGAAATAAGACCTCTAGTTTGAATAGTAGTTATATTCTCTATCCATTTACTTGCAGCACTGGGAATAGAAACCTTAAAATCAATATTTGAATTTACTTCAAATTCGATTGTATTTTCTTTTGAGTTTACTTCATATTCTTTCTTAGATATGATAATAGCATCCTTTTGCGCTTGTATAATTTTTAATGTATCTGCAAGTTTGACATTGCTCTTATCATAAAAAATGATTTCACTTTCACGACTATCATATTCCTCATTTGGACTGATTATATAATAAAGAGTGTGACTGGACATTGATTTGGTTGAAGGTGCAATAGAAATCCAATCCACATTAGGCATTTTAACCTCAAAATTAAAATTGCTTTTTATGTCTACAGCAATAGTTTGCTCCTTATCACTTATAAAGTATTCATTTTTAGTCAACATGACAACTCCACCACTAGCTTGGTAGACGTGCACAGTTTCTGTTAGCTCACCATTTGTAATATAAATTACTCCTTCTCGTTTTTCATATTCTTCATTGGGAGATATATTAAAGGTTAACGTGCTACTTGATAAAGCTCTAGTATTACTACTTACCTGTTTTATCCACTTTTTGTCTGTTTCATTTATTGTAACAGTATAGTTGATATTGGTTTTTACCTCCAAATTAATCTTGCCACCTTTGTTGTCTAACTCAAATTTGTTTGCAGTCAGCAATATAGCATCCTTTTGCTTTTGAGTTACAACAATTGTTTTCTTTATATTTCCAACAGTGAGAGTTAGGGTGACATTTCTATCATCATATCCTTTATTCTCAACTACATTCACAGTAAATCCACCCTCTCCTGCTTTGCCATTTGCAGGAGTAACAGTGCACCATGTCTCTCCTCCAATTGTATTAGCTACAGAAACGTTCCAGTCTCCATTACAAGTAAATTCTATATTTTCACTTCCAGATTGTGAAGTAAAAGTTAGCCCATTATCGAAATATCTTTGAGAATTTCCCAAAGGGGTAATAGTAACGACTTCATCATTTTTCTTATCGCTATCATCGTTACTACAAGCGATGATACTCATACATGAGATAATGCTTAATAAGGTTATTGATAAAAAATGTAATGCTTTCATAATCTGTTATTCTTTATTTAAAATACATTTCTCCATTAAATTAAAGACTTCTTTTTCATTCTTGTCATCGTAAACAATTTCTCCATTTGTAAGTACACCTAATTTAAGCCTTTCAAGCTCTGCTATAAAATGAGCTAACGCTTCTGCATCACACCGTTCTGGGGAAATTATTAGTTTGAATTTCTTTTCCATGTAATCATAGTTATTTGTAATCTTCTCATTCCCTTTAAAGATAATGGTTTATTGATAAAGTGGGGAACTCACAGCAAAATACTGTCACTTCATATTAAATCATTGATTCTACTACATTTAAGTGCTGATAAGTAATAACTGTTTTTCTTTTTGTGTCTATAGAATATTTATTATAGCCAGCGTTCCCTGCTGACTGTTATACAATACAAAAAGGTGTGGGAACTATATTGTCTTATCCTACATTCAGGTCTTCGCATTACCTATGGCACGGATAAAACAATAGCCCACACCAATCTGATAATATCTATAAACCTTATATAACATATAAGATAGGTATATATCAAATGATGTGGTGCTATTGCTATCATCTTCGTGCCAATATCAAAGTTGCGAAGTTTGAATGTAGAAGATAATTTCAATAACACCTTTCGTTAATATGTCCTTCCAACAACTTAACTCTCTAAGTTCTTGGAATTGCCACAAAGATAATGAAAGGTATTTATTTTACAATTAAATCTGCCTGTTAAAATGAGAGTTGAGAGCTATTTCTACTTCATATTTTTGTGATTTGAGACAGAACTATTCAGAGCATAAACAAAAAATCTCTGGTTTATCCTGTCCCAAATCTCAATTATCAGAAGCTAAGACAATCATAGGTATTAAGTAGTTCCTCTTGCCTTAATCCCAAGTATCTTTTAGTAATTGATACACTGGAATGATTGAATAGCTCCATGAGCTTAACAAGTGCAAGCTCCGAATTATCACTGTTCATATTATAAACC
>USSR01000643.1 GCA_900557355.1 uncultured Bacteroides sp. | reverse complement strand
ACTGGCAAGAATGCAAATAGCACCTGTAACGGAAATCCACAGCAAAGCACGTTCCAGTCCGGGCATGGCGGCAGGACTGTCCGGTTCGGTGGCTGTCAGTATCTGAAGATTCACTACGGAGAGAGCAACCAGCAGAATGATCATACCGGTCAGAATGCCTACACTGAGTATTAATTTAGTACGAATATTCATAATGCACTGATGAATTAAATATTATGCAAGTATAATCAAATCTATGTTTGCTTGCGCCAATTCGCTCACAAATTTTCTGTATTTCAACACCATGAACAAGGATTGCGGAAAGCGGAAAGCAGGACTGCCCATGCAAACAGAAGTAATCTGTCTCTCCTTACAAGTACGGATAATGGCATCCAATATATCTTTCGATTGTACCTGGAGGACTTCACCATCCAACTCAGTGACCAGTTTGAAGTGGTTCAGCAGATAACGCTGGCTTGCCAGGTCGATGCGGTCGGCACTCTCGCGGGGCGTCTGCACATACAGGGCAATGAAAGAAGTATTGTAGCGGGTAGCCAGCCGTGCCGCCTTACGGATGATGCGCCGTGGCGTCTTCTCATGACTGCTGATGCATGCCAGAAACTTCTCGTGCCGGACGCCTACGCTCGAAATGACGACTTCGTTCTCCACCTTCTTCTCCACTCGCAGGGCTACTTCCTTCAAGGCCAGTTCACGGAGTTGGAGGATGTTCTCGGTCCGGAAGAAGTTGGTCAGTGCCGTCTGCACCTTCTCCGGGCGATAAATCTTGCCGGCTTTCAGACGGGTTATCAGTTCTTCGGCAGTCAGGTCGATGTTCACCACCTCGTCCGCTTCCTGAAGGACACTGTCGGGGATGCGCTCTTTGACTTCGATGCCGGAGATGCCTTGCACTTCTTCGTTCACGCTCTCGATGTGCTGGATGTTGACGGCGGAAATCACGTTGATGCCTTCGTCCAAAAGGTCCATCACGTCCTGCCAACGCTTTTCGTTACGACTGCCTTCTACGTTGGTATGCGCCAGTTCGTCCACGATGACTATTTCGGGATGGATGCGGATGATACCCTCCAAATCCATTTCTTCCAGTTCCTTGCCTTTGTAGAATATCCGGCGGCGGGGGATGACGGGCAGGCCTGCAAGGAGAGCTTCCGTCCCGGCACGTCCGTGGGTTTCGATGTAGCCGATTTGCACGTCTACGCCGTTGTCCAGCAGGTCGTGGGCTTCCTGGAGCATCCGGTAAGACTTGCCCACACCGGCTATCATACCGATGTAAATCTTGAACTTGCCACGACGGGATTTCTTTATCAGGTCGAGGAAGTGTTGCACGTTTTGTTCTCTGTCCATACCTTTAAGTAGTTATCATTATGGGTTAGCCAGGATTAGTAAGTGAGTTGGCATATCATCAATACGGATGATGGGTATCATCAATACGGATGATCTCACTCAAAAAGAAGGATGATGACTATCATCAATGCCAATGATGATAGGCTAAGTCATAGAGACAAGATACCTCTGTCACTTACATTAAGGCTTTAAGGTTATGCCAAAGACTAAGTGGGTATCTTCCAAACAAGGATTCCAGATAGCCTGTGCAAATATAGGCAATGAAAACGAGTCTGTTATCCTGATAGCCGTAGTAGCTTTCAATGCTACATTGGTAAAGGCAAAACCGGAGTTTCCATATCCTACCGTATAAGTTTCATAAGGAACGAATCCTACGGTTGCATTCAAACCTACCGACTTCACGCTGAACGGATAGTTCACTTCACAATAGGAAGAATAGTTTTGCGCGCCTTCCTCATTCTTATCGGCACCGGCAAACATGGTGTACCAAGCTATGGACAGGGGAAACTTCTCGCAAGGCAACGTATAGGCCAGACCAGCTTCAAAGAAATGTGCCGTCTCATGACTTTTGAAGTTGAAATACTGCCGGGCACCCTGTCCCGCCCACCAAAGGCTCGCCACAGACAGTGACAGACCGGACTCGCCGAATGCGTAAGCTGCCGTCAGGTCTATCTCCTTGTTTGCCTGGCCTTCGGTAGATTTATAACCGTCGAAGTCCGTGGAACCCCACGCAGTCAGAGAGAAGCCGCCGATGCCGAAACCCAGTGTAGGTTGGAAGCTGGCTCCCGTCTGATATACGCCGCGCCAGACGTAAGAGCTTACTAAATCACCCTGCACGGTAAATTCCTGTGCCTTCACATCGTTTGTCCCGAAAAAACATGCAGCAACAATGGCTGCTATTACAAAAAACGTTCTTTTTACTTGTTTCATAATTCATTCAATCTTTAAAATACAATCTCTTAAAAAGAGAGAGGCGTGTCTCCGTTCACCCTGTTTTTAGACATCACCATGGCAAAATATGAACGGAGCCTGTCCGCCTCTCTTCTACCAACCTAAAGTTAGATTCTGATTATTAAAATAATTGGTTATATAAATGATAATTTAGCGGCTTTGCCGCTAAATTATCATTTAATATTGTCTATCTCTTCGAGTGCAATGTTCAGTTTCAACACATTCACCTTTTCCGTCCCGAAAAGACCGAGCAGTGGTTTCTGTATCGTCTCGTCCACGATACTCTTCACCTTCGCCTCATCCATGCCACGTGCCTGGGCTACGCGTTTCACCTGTACGTATGCACTGGCGGGAGTGATATCCGGATCAAGCCCCGAAGCACTGGCTGTCACCATTTCAGCCGGAACGTCCTTGCGTTGCAGATAGGGATGGTGCACCAGGAAAGTATCAATACGGGCTTCTACTTCCGAAAGATATTCTTCGTTGGTAGGGCCTTTGTTGCTACCGGAAGAACTGGCAGCATCGTAACCGTCACCGGCATGGGAAGGACGTCCCCAGAAGTAGATGTCTTTTGTGAACATCTGCCCTACATTAGCGGCACCGACCACCTTACCATCCAGAGTCGCTACTTCCGCATTACCCTTATTTGGACCTGCCACCTGAGCAAATATCCACAGGATAAGGATATAGAATACAGAGAAGAACACGCAAAAAGCAAGTGTTATTTTGAGGGATTTGAATAATGTTTTCATTATCTTGTTATTTATTAGTTTGTTATTATCAGGCCTTCTTCCGAAAGGAAACCCGGCCGGGGCGCCTCGCCCCTAAAAGAATAAACTGACCACCATATCTATTAATTTAATTCCGATAAAGGGTGCAATGACACCGCCTAAGCCATAAATCAGCAAGTTGCGGCGAAGCAATGCACTGGCACCAATCGGTTTATACTGTACTCCTTTCAGTGCCAACGGAATCAATATAGGAATAATGATAGCGTTAAAGATTATAGCTGAAAGGATGGCTGACTCAGGACTATGCAGCCCCATGACGTTCAGCGGTGCTAACTGAGGGATGGCTACCATAAACAAAGCGGGAATAATCGCAAAGTATTTAGCCACGTCATTTGCTATAGAGAACGTGGTCAATGTACCGCGCGTCATCAACAACTGTTTACCGATTTCCACAATTTCAATCAGCTTCGTAGGATCATTGTCCAAGTCCACCATGTTACCGGCTTCCTTTGCAGCCTGCGTACCGCTATTCATAGCAACGCCCACATTTGCCTGTGCCAATGCCGGAGCATCATTTGTACCGTCTCCCATCATTGCCACCAGTTTACCGGACTGCTGCTCTTTCTTGATATATTCCATCTTGTCTTCCGGCCGGGCCTCAGCTATAAAATCATCCACACCGGCCTTTTCTGCGATGTACTTTGCCGTCAGTGGATTATCTCCGGTCACCATTACCGTCTTCACTCCCATCTTGCGAAGGCGTTCGAAACGTTCCTGAATACCCGGTTTGATGATATCCTGCAACTCAATAACGCCAGCCACCTGCCGGTTGACACACACTACCAACGGTGTACCGCCGTTACTTGAAATTGCAGCAATCACATCTTCCACCTCTTTCGGGAAACTGTTTCCGGCACTCTCCACAATCCGGCGGATAGCATCGAAAGCACCTTTACGTATCTGAGTACCATTTTGCAAATCCACGCCTGAACACTTTGTTTCGGCAGTGAACTTAATCATCCGGGCACCCGTAGTATTCAGGTCACGCATACGGCGACCTGTTTCCCGTCCCAGTTCTATAATTGATTTACCTTCCGGTGTTTCATCGGAGATGGCC
>USSR01000642.1 GCA_900557355.1 uncultured Bacteroides sp. | reverse complement strand
CAAGGAAGGCAATTTACTGGAACTGGCGGTAGAAGCTGCCCGTGTTCGCGCTACATTGGGAGAAATCTCATATGCTTGCGAAAAGATTGTAGGACGTTATAAAGCAGTAATCAGAACTATATCAGGCGTGTATTCATCAGAAAGTAAGAATGACAGCGACTTCAAGCGTGCTTGCGAATTGGCCGAGAAGTTTGCGAAGAAAGAGGGACGTCAGCCCCGTATTATGGTTGCCAAAATGGGTCAGGACGGTCACGACCGTGGCGCTAAAGTAGTTGCGACCGGATATGCCGACTGTGGTTTCGACGTGGATATGGGACCGTTGTTCCAGACTCCTGCCGAAGCCGCCCGCGAAGCTGTTGAAAACGACGTTCATGTAGTGGGCGTATCTTCATTGGCTGCCGGACACAAGACGTTGGTTCCGCAGATCATTGACGAACTGAAGAAGCTGGGCCGTGAGGATATCATCGTAATTGCAGGTGGAGTGATTCCTGCACAGGACTATGATTTCTTGTATAAAGCCGGTGTGGCTGCTATTTTTGGTCCCGGAACTCCGGTTGCCAAAGCTGCTTGTCAGATTCTGGAAATCTTGATGGACGAAGAATAAATCTTTATTCATATAATTTTAGAGGGGCAGGGTATTGTATTAATATCCTGCCTCTCGCATTTTAAGTATATAGAGATAAAATTAGTTGATTTTTAATGTCATATTAATCTTTTCTTTAATCACTCCGGTGGATATTTGCGACATCATTTCTTTGATATCCGTAATCTAATTAATTGATGTAGCATGAAAAAATTATTACTTCTTTTTATCTCAGCTTTATTAGCTGTAAGTGTGCAGGCACAATCGAGTGATAAGCCTGGTAACTGGAAACTGATTGTGTCGGATGAATATCCGGCGGATGACATCGGTGTGGCAACGTATGACGTTGTAGCTGACTTTGGAGCAGATCCTACCGGAGTGAAAGACTCGTGGAGTATTTTTCAAACAGCACTTAATAAACTAGGTGAGAACAGGCGTGGCGGTGTGCTTTTTGCTCCTGCCGGCCGTTACCGTATTACCGGGAAACTTTATATTCCTACAGGTGTGACGCTGCGTGGCGAATGGAAACGGCCGACCAAAGGAGTAGCCATACAGGGAACCATTCTGATGGTAGACAATGCCGGGGGAGATGAACTTGAGTCGAAATCTTTCATCACCATGGAGCCTTCCACTGCCTTGACCTATCTTTCCATTTGGTACCCACATCAGGATCCGGATCATATAAAGCCCTATCCGCCGACAGTGCTTTATGGCCGTGATGGTGTGTGGGGTAATGAATATTGTAATGTCCGTCATGTAACATTGGTGAATTCTTATAGCGGCATTATCCTTTCCAGAAAGAACGGTGGCGGTTGCCCTAATATCTATGATGTATATGGAACCCCACTGAGCCGTGGTATTGAGATTGATAACATAGCTGACGTCGGTCGTTTTGAGCAGATATACTTTTCTCCTGATTATTGGGCAGGTTCAGGGCTTGAAGGGGCACCGAAAGCAGGTTCCGCTTTCACAGATTGGATCTATCAAAATGGGGTAGGTATAACAATGCGTCGTAATGACTGGTCTTACACCTGTTTCGTCGATGTCGAAGGATATAATTGTGGTTTTAAGACCGGAAATAGCATGTCCGGTGACGGCAATCCGAACGGTCATAATTACAGCTTTCATCTGAAAGACTGCCAGACTGGTATTCATGTTGATGGTAGTTCTTCCTCCGGCATTATGTTTACTCGCGTAGAGATGGAGAATTGTGAAAATGGTATCGTTGTATCTTCTGCCGACGGACCTGTTCAGCTTTACGGATGTGAAATATCCGCTCGTGAGAATGCTGTACTTATGGAATCCGGTTCTTCTTCTCGCTTGATGATGGAGCAATGTACTGTAAAAGGGGGAGCGGTGAATAGTATGTCAGGTGATTTTGTCGCTTCGGATTGTGACTTCAATAATACTACTCCGCAAGTTTTCATAGGTTCGGATGCACGTTGCATTCTTAAGGGTAACCGCTTCGCAAAGAAAGCAGATGTTCAAAACAATTCGCTGTTTGAATGTCATATAGATCACACAGCTCTGACAGAGAGGAGCAAGCTGCCGGAATTTCCTGACTTGCGTGTGCCTGAAACAAAACCTGCCCGTGTGGTGCTTTATAATGTCCTCGATTTCGGTATTGAACCTTTCGTTGTGCCTTTCAATTCTTCTACGAATACGCAGAGTATCCAAAATGCGATCCGCAATGGCCTTAACAGTGCGAAGGATGCTACTGCAGCTATACAAAGTGCCTTGGATAAAGCCAAAGCTGATGGGGGTGGTATTGTCTATCTTCCCGGCGGGCGGTATAAGATGCTCGGGACTCTTACTGTGCCTACCGGAGTAGAACTACGTGGTGCAGCCGATTTCGGGAGTATTCCCCGTGGGCACGGAACCATTTTTGAGGTATATGCCGGTAAAGGACAGCCTTCTGGAGAATCATTCTTGAAACTTGAAGCCGGTAGTGGTGTTCGTGGAATATCCATTAATTATCCTGAACAACTCTCTTCCATGTTGCCTGCGATGGCACAGTATCCGTACACCATTCAGGGGAAGGGGAAAGATATCTATATTGTCAACGTCGGCATACGTGCAGCTTGGAACGGACTGGATTTGTTCAGTAACAAGTGCGATAACCACTATGTGGACTATCTGGCAGGACATGCTTTCAAGAATGTGATTCGTATAGGCGGAGGTTCGCAAGGCGGTATGGTTAATAACATGCAGTTCAATACCATTGTCTATGCTTGTGGTGCTGAAACAAAATTTGGATCTTGGTCTAATAATGCCGATGCTGATAATGGCAAGGCATACGATCAGAATATGAAGGAACTTCGTTTTATTACGGTGGAAGACTGTACGGATGAGATTCTTTACAATGATTTCCATTACGGAGGATACGAGGGTATTGTGTTCGATAAGTCCGGTGCAGGCAGGGCTGCTTCTGGAAAAGCACTTGGGCTTGGTATAGACGGTTCGATGAATTCTGCCATGTTCAATGCGCTGGGCAGTGCAGGTTTTCCGCTGGTGAATACGCAGTTAGTTGCCCTTGAAGCAAAGAGTACTGCTTTTCCTGATACCCGTTACATTACTTTGGGTGAAACATTTACAGGAAATGCTGAGTTTTATGGCATAGACCTTTGGGGAGGACCCAAACATTCGACTGTTATTAATAATGGGAACTTGGTATTGAATCTGGCCAATTTTTCAACTACTGGTAACGTTTATCATTTCTATTTGCCTAAATCAACCGGAAAGGCCAGGATGCACAATGCAGTAGTAAATATGAAGTCTGACGCCAGTATTGCTAATTCAAGTCATGAGAAGCAGGCATTTGTCGGTGCCAGTGTCCTCGACGTAGAATCGTGGAGGATTAAGTTGATGGGTGAATGGGATTGCAATCTCACGCTTACCCCCGTTTTTGAGGCTACCGATGCCTTGTTGAGCCGTACTAAGTGGAGCATCACCGCCAATGTGAACAATGGGAATGCCCGTAATGCTATTGACAATAATGTATCTACCCGATGGGACACAGGACAATCACAAAAAGCCGGTCAGATGGTTACTGTGAATATGAATGCAGCCAATAAGCTGAACAGAATAATTCTGGATTCTTCAAAAAGTCCCGGTGACGGTCCTGCCGGTTACGAACTGTATGTGAAGAATGGCGCTAACGCTGACTGGAAACTTGTAGCCGAAGGGAAAAACGGTACTTCCGTCCTGATTATCGGTTTCCCGGAAGAGACAGCAACACATTTCAAAATTATCCAGACCGGGATGAAGGGCGGATATTGGTCTATCCACGAGCTCTATGCGGCACTGGTGGACGATACCCCTACAAGTATATCACCGGAGGTTGCCGAATCAGCCGGAGAGATTTATTATTATGACGGTCAGTTGGCTTGGAGTGGATTGAAGAGCGATGTAGACAATCAGGTTGAAATCATTGATTTGTCGGGACGACGCATATTATCACAGCAAGTGAATACTAATTCCCTGCAATTATCCGGCATGCAAGGCGGGTTCTATATTGTGGTGGTCAGTGATGGCACGAATGTGTTGCGGAAGAAACTGTTCTT
>USSR01000641.1 GCA_900557355.1 uncultured Bacteroides sp. | reverse complement strand
TGGGTAGGTGTTGGCGAAGAGCTTGACTGCTTCCGCCTCTTTTATGCCCATAAAGAGCGTGTCGATGTTTTCTTTGACAGCCCCTTCCTGCAAAAGGGCAGCAAATGTCCTAGCTGCTTCCTGTAACATAGTGACATTCGTGACAGACCGGATCGCCTTGTTTTCTTCATCAAACTCCGGGCCGTCAATGATCTTCGGATAACCTACAATGATACGGCTCGGATAAAGGTTGTCATAGAGGGCCTTGCTTTCACGAAGGAACTCCGGTGAAAACAGCAGGTTGAACTTCTTGACTCCTTTCTGGGCATATTTTACATAAAGGTTACGGGTATAGCCCACCGGAATTGTCGATTTGATGACCATTACAGCATCGGGATTCACTTCAAGCACAAGATCGATAACTTCCTCCACACGACTCGTATCGAAGTAATTCTTCACAGGATCGTAGTTTGTAGGAGCGGCTATTACCACAAAGTCGGCATCAGCATAGGCTGACCTCCCGTCCAAAGTGGCAACAAGATCAAGCGGCTTTTCAGCCAGATACTTCTCGATATAATCATCCTGGATAGGGGAAACCTTGTTGTTCAGTTTCTCCACCTTTTCCGGGATTACATCCACGGCAGTTACATGATGATGTTGTGATAGCAGTGTCGCTATGCTCAGTCCCACATAGCCAGTTCCGGCTACTGCGACCCGAATCTCTTTGAAATCACGCATATTATGTTTGATTTGGTTTTATCAATAGCAGTTTATTTACCCTCCCGACTTGTATGCTTCTCTCCATAACCATAGCCATAACCGTAACGCTTGCCATAGCCATAATACTTGCCGTATTTACCATAACCATAATAGAAGCCGTACTTCTTTTTCTGAAGATCCAAGCCGTTAATGGCGATACAGAGGTTAGGCAGTTTGTTGTTTTCCATAAGCTCATTGATCAAAGTAAACTCTGCCTTACGGGTATAATCGGCACGGCATACGTATACCGACAAATCAGCAGTACGCCCTATCAGCAAGGTATCAGTTACCATACCCACGGGGGCCGTATCCAGAATCACATAGTCAAAATTAGCCTTCAACGTTTCGATGGCTTTTTCCAAGCCGTCACGGGCCAATAATTCCGTTGGATTGGGAGGAACTGATCCGCCCGGAAGAATAAACAGATTCTCGTTTATATCGGAAGGCTGTACCAAATCCATCAGATTCTTTGTCGGATTGGTCAGAAACTGGGTAATACCATGTTCCTTTTGGGAAATATTAAAAACCTTATTCAAGCCAGGCTTACGAATGTCAAGACCAACTATCACAACTTTTTTACCTAATAAAGAAAGACTGATGGCCAAATTGGATGATACGAAAGACTTACCTTCACCACTGATGGTAGAAGTCACCAGAATCACATTTTTGCCATTTTCAAGCATAAACTGAAGATTGGTACGTACATTACGGAATGTCTCGCTCATCAGGTTATTATAATTCTCAAATACAGCTATAGAACCGGACTTTTCATCCGCCAACGGGATATCGCCAATAACAGGAAGAGAAGTTAATTTTTCAACATCAGCACGGCCCTCAATCTTGAATTTGGTCAATCCAATCAGATAAATAATACCTACCGGAAATCCTACTCCTAATACCAAGGCGGCAAGATAGACCATCATCCTCTTAGGAGAAACCGGATTGTCGTCAGCTAACGCTTCATCAATAATCTTGGCATTATTTGCTGTAGCTGCCAAAGTGATGGCATTCTCTTCACGTTTTTGAAGTAACATCAAATAAAGACCGGCCTTAATTTCCTGCTGCCGAGCGATACTTACGAACTGGCGTTCCTGGGTCGGAGCGTCATTAATGCGACGGGAATAGCGGTTCGCCTCACGGACAAGGTCTTCTTTGGTTATCTGCAATCCTTTCAATGTAGCATCCAGCGTAGCCTGTACATTGCTCCGCATCGCACGGATACTAGTATCCAAATTTATGATCGTCGGATTATTCTCGGTTGATGTACGGAGCAAGCGCTTTCTTTCAACCAACATTTCATTATATCTGTCTATTGCACCAGCTGATGCCGCATCCTGTAATCCAATATTACTTGGCAAGACCTCATATTCATTACCTTGCATATAGCGTTGCAAATCCATCACCAAATTGATTTGAGTCTGGTTTTCCACACGCTTCTTTTCATATTCAGCATTACCGGTTAAGGCTATTTGCGCCTCACTGCTCAAATCTGTAATTCCGGCACTACGCTTGAAGTTCTCCAAGTCTTGTTCGGTACTTCCAAGTTCCTTGGAAATAATGCCGATACGTTCGTCGATGAATTCTGCGGTTTTTTGGGCTACCTCATTCTTGTCATTATTGGCATTGATATTGTACATCTCAAGGAGTTTGTTGATGAAGTCCTTGCCACGCCGGGTATTTGAGTTCTTTAACGAAAGAACAGCTACAGAAGTAGTTTTTGATGTAGGGGCTATCGACAAGGACTGGATATATCCTTTGGCCACAGACATCGGCCGGTTTATAAAAGCTTTTATATGACGCTCTTTACTTTCCTCCTTAGCCTGATTGGTCGTCAATGTATCCTTGCTTTCAAAAAAGGCGACCGTCCCCTCATCGGTCGGAAAAACAGCAGGTAATTTATCGAATTGTTTCCGATACTCTTTGTCTTTCACTGTTATCAACGCATCCATCCCACCATTGGGAAATAAAGTCATCTCCACTTCCATTGGTGCAGACAGTTTTTCCGCCTCCTGTGGAGTCAAGCTCACCACTACGGGCGAGGTACGGTAAAGTTCCCTATTAGGAAACTCATCTTCATCCTTATAAGTCACAAACAGTCCCAGATTGTTGACCACTTCACGGGCAAGAGACTTTGATTTCAGCACCTCGATTTCATTGTCTACATTGTTCGACGAGGAAACGAAACCGTCCAGTCCCATCTTTTCCAGTTCGGAGGACATGCTTGCACCACCGCCTTTCTTGTCATCCTTGATCAAGACTGTAGCGGATATATTATAGACAGGAGTAGCCAGACGCAGGTAGCCCCATGCGCAGACGATACAGATTATTACAGAAACCACAAACCAAGGCCAATAGATCAGGTAACGGAAAAGGATTTCCTGAATATTCACCTGCTCTTCCGGTTGCTCACCCCGGTTCTCTCTTTTTTCCTCAATCATATCTATATTACTATTTGAAGATTGTTACTAATAAACTTGCCAATGATACCAGAATAGAAGTAGCGGAGAACCACAAGCTGGTACTGTTACCTATATCAGAGTTACGAGCTTTTGCTTTATTAGGAGTCACATAGACTATATCATTCTGCTGTAACCAATAATAAGGAGAAAGAATTGTCTCCGCCTTGTTTAAATCCAATGTTACAATTTCCTGTTTGCCATCAGCACCCTCACGAATCAGTTTCACATTGTCACGAACTCCCCAGACCGTCATGTCACCGGCCATGGCAAGAGCTTCCAACAAGTTGACTTTCTCATTGTTGATAGTAAATGTACCCGGACGGGCAACCTCACCTAATACAGAAATTTTATAGTTTACCATACGGACAGTAACTATCGGAGTCTCCTTTATGTAAGGTTTCAGTTTGTCTATTATCAGTTGTTCAGCTTCTCTTTTCGTCAATCCACCCACTTTCAATTCACCCAGAACAGGAAAATTGATCTTGCCTTCATTATCTACCAGATAAGGTTGTAAGACAGGCTGGGTAGTCAATTGGGTGCTGGCAGTAGCCGCATTAGCAGGAGTTGCCACCGTCAAGTTGAACGGAACTGCAAGTTCCGGACTAGTACATGAGACTACGATAGTAAGTAAGTCTTTAGGCATATTCTTGGCATCATATAAATTTTCCTGTTGATTGGTGTCCTTTACAACTCCCGCATCCTGCAAATAAGGTACTTTCTTATAGGACTGGCAGGAAGCAAACAGAAATACCGCTATCAGACAGGAAAACAAACTTCCATACAAGCTTCGTACATTCAAATGCGTGCGCAATGATTTATTCATATTAAATGATAATTTATTTATAGAATCTTTTGTTGATTATTCCCTATTTATTCTTTATCCAGTACTTCAAATCGCGGAGAATTTTTTGATTTGAACTCCGGAACTATTTTCTTCATCAACCGCACGG
>USSR01000640.1 GCA_900557355.1 uncultured Bacteroides sp. | reverse complement strand
GATGACTGTGCCAGCTATGTGATTATTGCGGATGAAGCCGTAGTCCCGACATCGGAATTGCCTTCTCACTTGAGCGTACACAATGACCTGTTGAGCAAAAACTCTCCTTATAAAGCATCTGTACACACACACCCGATTGAACTGATTGCCATGACACATTGTCCGAAATTTCTGGAAAAAGATGTGGCTACCAATCTGTTGTGGAGTATGATCCCTGAAACAAAGGCATTCTGCCCGCGTGGTTTGGGTATCATTCCTTATAAATTACCTAGTTCGGTGGAATTGGCTGAAGCTACCATCAAAGAATTGCAGGATTACGATGTGGTGATGTGGGAGAAACATGGTGTATTTGCAGTGGATTGCGATGCGATGCAGGCATTCGATCAGATTGATGTACTCAATAAGTCGGCTCTGATTTATTTCGCAGCTAAAAATATGGGCTTCGAACCGGATGGTATGAGTCAGGAACAGATGAAAGAAATGTCAGTTGCTTTCAATCTTCCTAAATAAGATTTATACTAGTCATTGATTTTAATTACTTTAGAAACCGTGGCATTTTCTACCCTGGAAGGTGCTGCGGTTAACCCTTTAAACAAATAGATAACCATGAATCGCATTATTTTAAACGAAACTTCGTACTTCGGTGCCGGATGCCGTAGTGTCATTGCTGTGGAAGCAGCCAGACGTGGCTTTAAGAAAGCCTTTTTTGTAACGGATAAAGATCTTATCAAGTTTGGTGTGGCTGCCGAAATCATTAAAGTATTTGATGAAAATCAGATTCCTTACGAACTTTATAGTGATGTAAAAGCGAATCCTACGATTGCAAATGTACAAAATGGTGTGGCGGCATACAAAGCTTCCGGAGCCGATTTTATCGTTGCTTTGGGCGGCGGTTCTTCCATCGATACTGCCAAAGGAATCGGTATTGTTGTGAACAATCCGGATTTTGCAGATGTGAAATCTCTGGAAGGGGTAGCCGATACCAAACACAAAGCGGTGCCTACTTTCGCGCTGCCTACTACTGCCGGAACAGCTGCCGAGGTAACGATCAATTATGTGATTATTGATGAAGATGCCCGCAAGAAAATGGTTTGCGTAGACCCGAACGACATTCCTGCCGTGGCTATCGTAGACCCTGAACTGATGTACTCAATGCCCAAAGGATTGACTGCAGCTACCGGTATGGATGCTTTGACTCATGCCATCGAAAGTTATATCACTCCGGGTGCCTGGGTAATGAGCGATATGTTCGAATTGAAAGCCATTGAAATGATTGCTCAAAACTTGAAAGCAGCTGTGGATAATGGTAAAGATGTGGCAGCCCGCGAAGCTATGTCACAGGCACAATATATTGCCGGTATGGGATTCTCGAATGTCGGTTTAGGAATTGTTCATTCGATGGCGCATCCGTTAGGTGCGTTCTATGATACTCCTCATGGGGTAGCCAATGCCTTATTGTTGCCGTATGTGATGGAATACAATGCTGAATCTCCGGCAGCTCCGAAATATATCCATATTGCGAAAGCAATGGGAGTGGACACTACCGGGATGAGTGAAGCCGAGGGAGTAAAAGCGGCTGTTGAGGCGGTGAAAGCACTTTCTGCCAGTATCAATATACCGCAAAAATTACATGAAATCAATGTGAAGGAAGAAGATATTCCTGCACTGGCTGTAGCTGCTTTCAATGATGTTTGTACAGGCGGTAATCCTCGTCCTACTTCGGTAGCAGATATCGAAGCTCTATATCGCAAAGCTTTCTAAAGTTAGTTTTTGCGGAAGTTCTTTTCACCACAGATTACACAGATTTACACAGATTATTTTCTAATCGGAAGCCGATATTTAAGAATTAAATCTGTGTAAATCTGTGTAATCTGTGGTGTTTTTCTGAAAATAATTCCTATTTTTGTCCAACTCAATTACATGAAAACACATCGGTATGATCGAGGATAATAGTTTGGGATTAGAATTTAAATATCTGATTGTAAATGACATGGACCGTAAATTCGGGCTGTGGGTGAATACCGTCGGCTATCAGTCTATCCCTCCTGATTCACCTTATCCATTGAAAGAGCATCCCTCCGGTTACTTTTTTAATGCGGAAAAAGGAAGGGTGCTTCGCGAATATCAGTTGGTCTATATCACAAAAGGGCGTGGTTTGTTTTCATCCGATTCCACTTCTGAAAAGCAGGTTTGTAAAGGCCGGCTGATGGTATTGTTTCCCGGGCAATGGCATACTTACCGCCCGTTACGGCAGACTGGTTGGACGGAATATTACATCGGCTTTGAGGGGCCAATGATAGATGCCATCGTTAATGATGCTTTTTTGTCGCAGGAGCAGCAAATATTGGAAATCGGTATTAATGAAGAGTTGGTTTCCTTGTTCTCCCGTGCTCTTGCTGTAGCTGAAGCGGATAAGATTTCTGCGCAACAATATCTTTCCGGGATTGTGCTCCACATGATAGGTATGATTCTTTCTGTCTCCAAGAATAAAGTTTTCGAGATGAGTGATGTGGATCAGAAGATAGAACAGGCGAAAATCATCATGAATGAAAATGTTTCCGGTAATGTAGATCCGGAAGAGTTAGCAATGCGGCTTAACATCAGTTATTCATGGTTTCGACGTGTTTTCAAGGAGTATACTGGTTATGCTCCCGCCAAATATTTCCAGGAATTGAAACTCCGTAAAGCCAAACAAATGTTAGTAGGAACTTCCCAATCCGTGAAAGAGATTTCTTTTTTTCTGGGTTTCCAGTCTACCGAATATTTTTTCTCTTTTTTCAAGAAACGTACAGGGCTTACCCCGTTGGAATATCGTTCGTTCGGACGGGAAGAATAAAATAGGGTGAAGTCTATATCTATCAGTTATTTTGCTCTGATTTTGGGAATATCATAAAAACTGTTACTTTTGTGACGAGATTAATGTGTGCTATAAACCATCATTCTTGATATGCGCGAACAAAGACTATCTAAGATCCATTTTTTTATTCTGCTATCTCTTTTTGGATTTGTATTTCCACTCCGGTCACAGGAATACAAGTTCAGAACATTGGGTGTGGAAGATGGATTGTCGCAAATAACGGTGAGCGATATTTGCCAGGATGAGAAATCGCGTATATGGATTGCCACTTTGGACGGGCTGAATTGTTTCGATGGCAATCACATCAAAGTCTTCAACCACTTTCATAACGACTCTATCAGTTATGGTAATTTATATGTGACTCAAATGGTGGAAGACGGTCAGGGAAGTCTTTTCCTGTTGGCCTCTACCGGACTTTTCCAGTTCGACCTTGAAACAGAGAAATATTATATTCTTCCGGTGACTTCTCCCACCACTCTTGCCAAAGGAAAGACGGGAGTGTGGATTGCGGAAGGAGGGAAACTGTTCTTATATGATAAGAATACCCGCCTATTGAAACCGATGTATGCCGATTTGCAGTTGCCGGATAGTGGCCCGACGATGGTGGAAGGTTCCGATGGAAGTCTCTGGATTGCTTTGAAAGAGGGTGGGGTGATGCGTGTAGATACTTGTGGATCAATATCACTTCACTTGCCTGGAATTAAAGTGATGAAACTGATAAAAAGTAACGACCAGAATATCTGGATCGGTTCGCAGGATCAGGGCGTTTTCTGTTTTTCACCTCAAGGTACGATCATACATCACTATGAATATAATGATAAGAGTGTTTACACGGTTCGGAATGATATGGCGAGAGCGTTATGTCAGGACCTGGAAGGGAATATATGGGTAGGCTACAGAAGTGGATTGAGTAAGATTGAAGTGGCTACTGGGAAAATATTCCATTATCAGGCTGATCCTAACCGGGTGGGTGCTATGTCCAATCGTTCGGTGACGTCTCTTTATACGGATAAACAAGGAACAGTCTGGGTGGGGACCTATTGGGGTGGTGTGAACTTTTTCTCTCCGGAATATCAGCATTTTGTCCATTATCATGCTTCGGACACCGGACTGTCTTTTCCGGTGGTGGGAGCTATGGCAGAAGATAAATCCGGGAATATATGGATATGTACTGAAGGAGGAGGATTGGATTTATATCAACCGGGACAAGGGAAGTTCAAGCATTTTAATGCGCATACCGGATATCATTTCAGTACGGATTATCTGAAAGATGTCGTTTTTGATGAGGCTAATAACT
>USSR01000639.1 GCA_900557355.1 uncultured Bacteroides sp. | reverse complement strand
TTAGCTCGCACATTTGAGAAAATAATCTTACTTTTGCAACAAAGTCTTGCCGATTATAGCGATAACCTGCAACTATGACTTTATTTTGTGAGAACGCAAGAAGCGAAAGTTATTGTCCCTGGCCATTCGGAATCTGGAAAATTCAAAAAACACTGTGGGATGATAGCAACAGTTTCTTCACGTCTATGTTATTACATACTTAGGCGTGAGGGCTGTTGTCTATTTACGGTGTGGGCATTTTCCAGAGCCTCGGATGGTAATAGACATAGCAGTCCTCGCGCTTTTTATATAATAACCTCCGCCAAAGAGGGCAGGCGGAAACAAGAAAAACACCAATTATGTTAGTTTCATTATTTGGAGAAATACAAGTATTCTTGCTTCTTAGTATCATATTTGTAGGTTTTCTATATTGGATAAACCGCAAATATAAAAGCTTTAATAAACAGATTATCAAGGCTATTGACATTCCGGTTTATCTAATAAGCAAACAAGGCATTGTGCTTAAGCTATTGAATGAACCTACAGAAAAAACGAACCTGCTCCCACTCAATAATCTGGGAAAACTCGATCTCCGCAATTTAGTAATAGACGCCAAAGAATATCAGAAACATATAGCACTATTACAGAAAGTTTTGGAAACACGCATTTCTGCCAGTCTAATTGTAAAAATAAAAGTGGAGAGCGGAAAGGAGTTATATGTTTCAGTACGAATGGTGTACTTAAACCGCGAACGCGTTATCGCTTTTGCGCGTAATATTACAGAAAGCGAGACTCAACGCCAGGAAAACGAAAAATACCGCTATTTTCTGGAGAGCATACTCGAAAACCTTCCTATTGCTACTACTGTAAAAGATAAAAATAAAAAAGGTCTCTACCTTATCTGGAATAAGAAAGCCTCGGAAATGATAGGAATACCGGCAGAAAAAATAGTCGGACACCATGAAAGCGAGTTCAATCATCTGATGCCGGATAATTTCATACGGGAAACAGACAAGCAGGTCATAGAAACAGGACTGCCTCAATCATATATTAAACATTTTTCCAATTCCAAGGGCCAAAAATACACGTTATCCTTTCATAAAACATTAGTTTCCTACAATAAAGGGCAAGAGCGCTGGATAGTAAGCTCCGCATTGGATATTACCGAATTATTGGAAGCCAAAGAAAAAGCAGAAGAGTCCAACAAGTTGAAATCAGCTTTTCTTGCCAATATGAGCCACGAGATACGCACTCCACTGAATGCCATTGTCGGCTTTTCTTCCATACTTTCAGAATATATCCAAGAAGAGGATGCAAAGGAATATGTACACATCATTGAAGAGAATAACCAGCTTCTGCTACAACTTATCAATGACATACTGGATATTTCACGTATAGAGGCCGGAATACTGGAGTTTATTGAAGAAAACATGGATGTAAACGCTTCTCTTTACGAAATAAAAGCCATTGCCGAGTTGAAGGTTTCTCCCAAGATTGAAATTCACCTTTTACCCGGTCTTGAGACCTGCGTTATCCATACAGTGCCTCACCGGGTAAAACAAGTTATAAACAATTATGTTTCGAATGCCATAAAACATACAGAGGCAGGACATATTGATATCGGTTATTATACTCCCCAAGAAGGATACATACGATTCTTTGTGCGCGATACCGGTACCGGCATTCCGACAGAGAATCAGAAACACATCTTTGAGCGTTTCGTCAAGCTGGATAGTTTCAAACAAGGAACCGGATTGGGACTTTCCATCTGCACCATAATCGCCGAAAAGATGAATGGTAAGCTCGGAGTAAACTCAACATTGGGCAAAGGATCGGAATTCTGGTTTGAGATACCTTATGTTCCGGTTGAGATGCAGGAATAAAAAGGAAGCTGATTAGTATCTCAAAATCAGAAATTCAGTTTACCCCAAATGGTAACTTTGTTCACTCCACACGGTAACTCCATTTACATACTGAGGTAAAGACCGTTACATGCCGCGGTAAAGGTCGTTACAATAAGGAGTAAAAGCCGTTACATACGGCGGTAAATGCTTTTACATTCTGCAGCAAATGCCATGTAAATACTAACTACTGATTATCAAAGCATTAAGCAATCATCCAGTTATTAACGAAGTATGAACTTTAGTGTTCCACCCTTTACCAATTCTTCATGACTGACGCGATAGCGGGATAATTTTTTCCCACCTAACTCCATTTCATTGATATATAAGGATTCCGCAGAAGGACGTTGGGTTTC
Organism: uncultured Bacteroides sp.; assembly: GCA_900557355.1. GTDB lineage: Bacteria > Bacteroidota > Bacteroidia > Bacteroidales > Bacteroidaceae > Bacteroides. Next base: position 1,920 of record USSR01000639.1, on the reverse strand, counting down.
TATCACCAACTTATCACACCCCCAGGCTTTAGAATCGAGACGAATCTCTACACGATCGAACACAGGGGTAGAAAGAGTGTAATACGGTGCACCGGGACAATCAGGATAAAAACCCATCATATTGAAAATAGCCCAAGTGGACATAGTGCCTGTATCATCGTTACCGGGAATACCATCAGGAGCATTTTTGAAATACTTTTGTAGCAGACGATGGAGTTCCTTCTGCGTACGCCATTCCTCCCCTTTAAAATAAGAGAAGAGATGGGCATAAGCAATGTCAGGCTCATTAGCCGGATCATAAAGGCCCTTATCAAAAACTTGCTGAAGTTTATCGATAAAAGGTTTCCTACCTCCCATCAGACGGGCAAGTCCTTTCACATCATGAGGTACATAGAAAGTATAGTTCCAGGCACAACCTTCATGAAAACCGGGATTCGGTTCGAAATTTTCTCCTTGCCGCGGATTGAAAGGTGTATAGAATTGTCCATCCGGCAAAATGGGGCGGAAAGTGCCGAATTCTTTGCTATAATAATGTTTATAACCCAAAGAACGATTATAAAAAAGACGCGCATCCTCTTTCTTGCCCAAAGCATCTGCCAACAGGGAAAGAGAATAATCCGCAATGTAATACTCCAATGCATGAGAGACCGAATTATCATACTGTTCACGCAAAGGTACATATCCCAATGACATATAATCATCATTATCCGGCCTCAGCAGATTCTCGGTACCAGGCAAGGTGGCAGATTTATACATAGCTTCATAAGCCAGATCGATATCAAAATCGCGTAGGCCTTTCAACCAGGTATCAACAATGACAGGAACAGACGGGTCCCCCTCCATTGTTAACGTTTCACGTCCGTAAAGTTCCCATTTGGGTAGCCAACCATGTTCGCGGTACATATCGAGCATGGAACGTACCATTTGTAACTGACGTTCGGGGTAAACCAATGTAAGGAGTTGGTGAACGTTACGGTACGTATCCCAAAGCGAGAAAACAGTGTAACGGCCTCCATTGGTAGTCAGTATTTCATTACTCTCCATAGCAGGATATTGCCCATTGACATCTTGCAAGATATTGGGATGTATCAATGTATGATAAAGGGCAGTATAAAAGACTGTTTTCTGTTCTTCCGTCCCACCTTCGACAAGGATACGCGAAAGGTCTTTATTCCAACGCATACGGGCATCTGCCAATACCTGACTGAAATTCTTTCCATTTTGTTCTGTATCCAGATTCAAGCGGGCATTTTCGATGCTGACAAAAGAAACTCCCATTTGTACTTCGATCTGTTCACCTTCCGTCGTGTTGAAAGTAAGAAAAGCACCGATATCATCTCCGGCAATTTCCTTACGATAACGGGTATAAAGTTTGTAGTGTCCATTGTCAGGATCCCATTCAGCTTCAACTCCGGTCATGGGACGCTGTTTTTTCCAATAACCACTGGATACCGGCTGCTTGTTGACACGCATTACAAAATAAATGGGAAATATTGCCTGGGGGTTATAGCAGAAAGTTCCCAATAACTTCATACCTTCAAATTCGGTGCCACTCACCTGTTTCAGGAAAGCACCGGTTTCATTCGTCAGTCCTTCACCTAAATTCAGTAATACATGACTTTGTCCGGCAGGAAATGTGAAACGTGAAACACCCGTGCGGGGAGTGGCAGACACCTCGGTCTTTACATTATAGCGAGTGAGGAAATTACTGTAATAGCCCGGAGAAGCCTGTTCATCCTCATAACGACTTCCGTACTCCTTGTAATCTACGGACAATTCACCCGTAGTAGGCATCAGCAATAAAGATCCCAGTTCGGGACACCCCACACCACTTAGATTGACATGCGAATATCCGGTAAAAAAGCAATTGTGAAACTCGTAAGGAGTAGACCACCAACGGGCATCTTTATCATACTTGGC
>USSR01000638.1 GCA_900557355.1 uncultured Bacteroides sp. | reverse complement strand
GAGTCCTGTGCCAAAATCAACATAATCTTTGAAATTCTTTGTTTCAATCCAGTTGCCATTCGCATCACAGCCGTAGTCTTGGAAGTCTTTGTAGAGTATTTCAAATCCTGGCCGCTCGTCAATCGGTCGTCCTTGTTCATCGTATTTCTCTTGCACGATACTATTACGAACAACGGTTTTCAGTTTACCGTTCGGATAATATTCACGTTTACACCAGGACTCTAACTCTTTATTACCTTCATCGTCAATCCTATATTTTTTCACAACGCGGTTACTGTCACTGTATTCATAGATGAAATGCGTTTCCGGCCTATCACGACTCAACAAATCATACACTTGGGTCTGCGCCAACAAGCCATTTGTATCATACTCATAGACTGTTTTTCCCGATAATTCCCCTATATTATAATATTCCCTCTTCTCTACCAACAAATCATGTTCGTTATAATCATATTCGGTCATAGCCGGTTTGTCAATCGTGCCGTCAATCTGTTTGGTTCGGATAAGATTTCCCCTGTCGTCATAAGTATTTATCTCCCCATGGGAATCACTATACACAATTTCCAGTAGTTTCCCGTCAGTATTATACTTACTGACAATCGTACTGTTAGTTTTCGGAAAGCTAAGTGTAGATGTATATCCCCAAGTCTCATAGGTATAATCGGTCTTTCGGATAATATTTTCTTGTTTGTCGTACTCGTTGCATTGAGCAAGATTGCCGTCGATATTGAAATGAAAATGGTAGTGATGTATTCCGTCCTCTTCCCATTTCTCGCCTTTTTTGAATTTCACCGAGAAGAAAGACGATGTATTTTCCGGACGATAATAATAGATATCCAACGTTTTGACTTTTCCGTTCAACCCCATCCTGCTTTTGTCGTTATTGACAGAATCTATTGTCGGGGGAATGTATTTCAAAGGAGATTGTTGGCAACCTGCAAATATCGATATAATCAAACTTCCTAAAATAACAAGAACTACAACGGCTTTATTTTTCATGTTTTCTTTGTGTGTTACAATGTTTCGACGCAAAGATAACAAAAAAGAACCAGTTCTAAAATATAACTGACGTAAAAGATTACTTTCGTGTTATTATAATATCATCAAAGCAGAGTTCCAATGACTGATTATCGGGTTTATACTCTGTCCAATCTTTCGGATCGCCACTTTCGTTGTCTATCATTAAATGATAATAAGAGAAGCCAGAGCGTGGATCAGGCAATCTATGAATCTTATAGCTCCCTACAGTTGCCAACTCATTATCTTCAACGACTTTCAGCCAGCCTAAAGCCTTGTCTAACTGTTGAAGATGAGATAACTTATCCTGCTCGCCTTGTTTTAAAGCGTCAACTGTTTTTGTTCTTTCGTTTTGTAATAACTCTATTATATCTTTCATGCTTTCCACTCGGTTAGTATTGAATTAAAATCTTCAAGCATCAAGTCGAAGTCATATTCCAGCTTCTTCTTTTTTAGCTTGTCAGTTACGTGGTTTAAAGCAAACAGAATATATTCACTTAGCTTTAACTTCTGTTCGGGATGACTTAATTCACTGAATTCTTTTTCAAGGTTTAGTCCGATTCTAATTTTCCCGGTATCTGCCCTGAATGGTCCAAATTCAAAACGATTGCGAAGGAAATATCCATTCTTCTCTATTTCTTGCCTGGTAAACATAGTGAGCAGTGTCCGATAGAAATCTTTTTGTTTCAATTTCAACTTTTCATCGGCTATGATATAGTTTGTTTTACAATGGTCGTGGTCATAATAACTATACGAACAATTAATTATAATTCGATTAATAGCACGTCCGTATATTTCGGGGCGCATCCTTCTATCCAACTCCGGTTTCAGTTCTTTGTCAACGCTCTCGATTACTACCTTGGAGTTTTCATAGCAGTTACCAATTGTCCGCTTTATCCAAACCGGATTTTTAGGAATCCAGTTTCTCTGGCTTTCAAGCCTTATATCCTGTATATCTTCCTTTATCCCATATTCCCAAAATACGGATTGCTTTTGATTCGGGTCGTCAGGACTGAAACAATAACTTGTCCTTCCCTGCTCCATAGTAAAACCGTTGACTCTTTTCGACCAAATGGCATCGACAAAACGAGTTTCTCCAAATTTATTTTGAAAACAAGTCGCGGGATTTCCATTAAAGAATTGTCCTCTCAATGCTTCGACGGGTTCGTGATTTCCCCAGCCGATAATAGCCAGACTCTCGCAAAGGCGAACGGCTTTATTCCATTCTCCGGCATTTTCATAATCCGCATATTTTAGAAACTCGGCAAACAAGCGTTCGCGCAACTGTTCTACGTCTGATTGGGACTGCAAAAATTCTTCCAGTTCTTTTAAGTCTTCTATTTCAAAAATTTCCTCCATCCTTTTTCTTTTTAGTTCCGACTAAATGATTAAAATCATCGTTGAACACCCACACTTCAGAATGAAATGTAACGATTTGGCGACAATCAAGCTGCATTGATGTTCTAGGATTTGCATACCGTCAAACAACTCGCATTTTCATAATACGTATTTATAGTAAACTGTTATCAATTGTTGTTTACCTCATCATCAAACCATTTGTAGTCTATAACCGGATATGTATTATAAACACTATCTATATAGAGACGATTCGATAAAATTCTTTCATCTCCATAATATATTGTCCACTTGGCAATATGTTTTTCCTTATCCGACCATTCAAATTTATAATGATTCCCGACTGGGAAGAAATATTCTTCATCAGCCAATTTTTGAACACTATTACATGTATCAATAATCGGCATTTCACTATAAGTAATCCAGATTATAGAATCTCCTTTGAGGACTATTTTTTGAGGAGTTTTAAAATTATCATCTTCTAAATCAGGATAATTATAAACGACATATCCGCTATCCGTTTCTGTCAATTCCATCCACGTTGTTTCATAAACTTTTTTAGGCGTTTCCTGCTTAGATTGTATAGAGCAAGATATTATGCACACAGCAACTAATAATAACTTTACTATATTCTTCATATTCCTTTTTATAGTCTATTTTAAGAGAATACTATGTTTATCCAACAACTTTAGATTTTGTTGTGCCTGAATTACATAATCGTCATCGGCTCGCCCTTGCAAAATCACGGTCATGAAATCATTATATGCCTCTTGCTCTTTGCCGGCTTTCCAATAGACATAAGCACGCCAGAAGTAACTGCATACTACTTCATATTTCTGATCAATACAATAATTCAAATCACTATATGCTTTATTAATGCTATCCACATACCAATAGGCAATACCTCTTTGCAAACAAATTTCTTCCAACGCAACATCTTTAGGATCTATTTTATCATAAAATATCACTTGGGCGCATCCGTACACTTCTCGCTTTATTCTTTCTGCTGCATTAAAGTCGTCAATTGCACTTTGATAATTGTTCAATTCTAAGTTTGCGTTTCCTCTGTTAAGCCAAGCCATTATATATGTAGAATCTTGTCTTATAACATAACAATAGTCTTTTATAGCTTCAGAATATTGTTTTAACGCAAACTTATCGGCTCCTCTGTTTATATAGGCAGGTAGATAAGTCGGGTCATTTTGAATTAATTTATTCCAGACTACAATTGCTTCATGATACTTCTTCTGATTATCAAGACTTACTGCTTCATCAAATAATTTGTTTGTCCTAGAACAAGATAGAAACAACAATGCTATTACAATAATTATACAATTATGTCTTTTCATAATCCGAATTCTGATTTATATCCATTACGATTCTTTGTCTAATGTCTTACGCTTGATTTTTCAATTCATTCTTTCTCTTTTTCCACAACTGCCACGAATTAATAATATTCTGCCACATATTATATATTGATTAGCATATATAATTGATTATCAGGAAAGAAGCCCACCTATTACTAACAGTGGGTAACAAAATAGTAACAAAAAAAACGAAGAAATTCGCTTTGTGGTGGGCTTCTTATGCAAAGGTAACAAAAGGCAATTACCTGCCAAAAAAGAAATAAGGCTTTTGCCTTACAATAGCTTTTTCAAGTCCTCAATGTCGGGCAGAGCGTTACGAAGTCGTTCCGGCATATCTTTAGATGCACGATAAGTAGCAACTCCCATCGGCTTGTTATAATCACGAACGGCAAACTCTACAAAGGTTTGATTCATTT
>USSR01000637.1 GCA_900557355.1 uncultured Bacteroides sp. | reverse complement strand
ACAGCTGATTATCAGCGAAATTGATGTGGAACGTATCCGGGCAGAACGCAGGATAAATACAACCTTTGCAGCTAATCAAGCAAACTTAGGGGATAAAAAGGCGGTTTCTATTGCGACTGAATTTGTCAACAGCAAAGAGCTAACCTTAACCCGGAAGTTTAATTCTCATCCTTTTGTACCGCAAGGAATAGAGCTAAATGAACATTGTGAAGAAGTGTTCTCCATACAGGTAGCGGGATTGGCACAAAGGCTTGTCCATACAGGAGCTAAAACTGCTGTAATCGGTATCTCTGGCGGGTTGGATTCAACACTGGCATTACTTGTATGTGTGAAGACTTTTGATAAGTTGGGATTGTCCAGAAAGGATATTCTCGGCATTACGATGCCAGGATTCGGAACGACCGACCGTACTTATCATAATGCCATCGATCTAATGAAATCGCTGGGTATCTCTATTCGTGAAATCAGTATCAAAGATGCTTGCATTCAACATTTTAAGGATATAGACCATAATATTAATGTACACGATGTCACATACGAAAATTCTCAAGCACGCGAACGTACACAAATATTGATGGATGTGGCAAACCAGACTTGGGGAATAGTTATCGGTACAGGAGATTTATCAGAACTTGCACTAGGATGGGCAACATATAATGGCGATCATATGTCCATGTATGGAGTGAATGCGAGTGTCCCTAAAACTCTCGTAAAATACTTGGTACAATGGGTGGCAGTAAATGGCATGGATGAAAATTCGAAAGCGACTTTACTCGATATTGTAGATACTCCCATCAGTCCGGAACTGATTCCGGCAGATGAAAACGGAGAAATTAAACAGAAAACAGAAGATTTGGTGGGTCCTTATGAACTACATGACTTCTTCCTATATTATTTCTTACGTTTCGGCTTCCGGCCTTCCAAGATATTCTATTTGGCAAAAACGACATTCAAAGATATGTATGATGAAGAAACCATCAAGAAATGGCTTTCCACTTTCTTCCGTCGTTTCTTCAATCAGCAGTTCAAACGTTCTTGCTTACCGGACGGACCTAAAGTAGGAAGTATTTCTATTAGTCCACGGGGGGATTGGAGGATGCCTAGTGATGCCAATTCAGCTATGTGGCTTAAAGAAATAGAGAATTTATAGGGAAGTACAAACATCAAACTATTCTCACTGCTATGAGAAAAAATACTCATTACTATGAGAAGATTTTCTCATTATAGTGAGAATTTTTTCTCATAGCAGTGAGAATAGTTGAGAAAATATAACGCCTCATCATAGCTTCGATACAACATTTTAGCAAGACATGTATCTGCACAAAATTACATACTAAAATCCCTCTGTACACATAACTTTTCTTCTTATTTGCTCTATATCCGCTTCTTTAATCCTCCGAATGATATTTTTATAAATACGATGAAAGCCAAAACCGCCTTCAGTCATTTCATGAATCGCGTCTTCTTTTGAAACATTCTGAAATACCACTCGATAAAGTGCGCAAACAGCTCCTGTGCGATCTGATCCGTGATGGCAATGGATAACAATCGGCGCTTTACGATTCTTTATAATACGCAATGCTTCAATCAACTGTTCTTCATTGATGGAATGAGCTTTGGTCTTTACCCGATGAAGCTTTACGTTCGTTCCTGCGGCTTCATCATCATCGCTATGTCTATTACGGAGATTGAGAGCTTCGCCAATACCATACTTTTCTAAAGCTTTAAAGTCTTCATGCGAAGGTTGCTCTGAACGATATACACCCGAATCGATCTTGTACAGATTGGTTAATTCACTATCAGGAAGAGTAATCTTCTCTACTTTCAAATTCTGACTAAAAATAGATATAGAGAAGATTACTCCCAAAAGTAGGCTTAACAGGATTCTTTTCTGCATAAGTCTATATTGTTATTATAAAAAGATCAAAGTACTCCCTTGCTGGATGGAAGTTCAAAATGATAGATATCTCTTTTGATTGCCATTTTCAAGGCACGGGCAAGGGCTTTAAAAATACCTTCTATCTTATGATGTTCATTTTGTCCTTCCGCCTTAATGTTCAGATTCATTTTTGCCGCATCACTTAGTGACTTAAAGAAATGAAGGAACATTTCCGTCGGCATCTCCCCTATCTTCTCACGCTTGAATTCGGCATCCCAAACCAGCCAGGGACGACCACCAAAGTCCAGACAAACCTGACAAAGACAATCATCCATCGGTAAAGCATAGCCATAACGTTCAATTCCACGCTTACTACCTAAAGCCTGGTAAATACATTCTCCTAATGCAATAGCGGTATCTTCGATCGTATGATGTTCGTCTACCTCCAGATCTCCTTTTACACGGATCGTCAAGTCCATACCGGAGTGTTTTCCAATCTGCTCGAGCATGTGGTCGAAAAAGCCAAGACCGGTAGAGATGTCACAAGTGCCGTTTCCATCCAAGTTCAAAGCCACATCAATATCTGTTTCTTTGGTTGTACGACGTACTTCCGCTTTCCGTTCTCCGGCAAAAAGGAACTCGGCTATCTGATCCCAGTCAGTTGTTGCAAGGGCGCAGACTTCTTCCAATCCTTTTTCTTTCAGGGTTTCAGGTGAATTTTGCAGATAGATTGCCCGACAACCCAAATTCTTGGCAAGTTCCACATCCGTAGGACGGTCGCCTATCACAAAACTTCCGGCAAGATCGTATTCCGGATTATTTAGATACTTCGTCAGCATTCCGGTACGTGGTTTACGGGTGGGCGCATTATCTTCCGGGAAACTACGGTCTATTAGAATCTCATCAAAAGTAATCCCCTCTCCTTCTAATGTTTTAAGCATCAGATTATGGGCAGGCCAAAACGTTTCTTCCGGGAAGGAAGATGTACCCAATCCATCCTGATTGGTGACCATCACAAATTCAAAATAGAGTTTGCTGCGGATAAAACCTAAATTACGGAATACTTTCGGATAGAATTCCAGCTTCTCCAATGAGTCGAGTTGGTAATCTACGGGAGGTTCGATCACCAACGTACCATCTCGATCTATAAATAATACTTTCTTCTTCATAAATTATCCCGGGTATTTTTTAAGGGTGGCTAATAGTGTATTATTCTCTACACGGGTACCGACAGTCACACGCAAACAGTTGCAGCAAAGCGAAATGTTATGGCGATTACGCACAATAATTCCTTCACCTACCAAATAATTGTAGATTTTCACGGCATCCGTCACTTTTGCCAAAAAGAAATTCGCATCAGACGGAAACAGTTTAATGGTACATGGAAGCTTTTCAAATTCCGCTTCCAGATAGTCACGTTCTTCCTTCAGAGTTTTCACCCAACGTTCTATCTCATAATGTTTATGCAACATGGCGATGGCTTGCTGTTGAGTCAACTGGTTGACATTATAGGGATATTTGATTTTACTAAGAATATCAATAATCTCTTTGGAAGCAAAAGCCATTCCCAAACGGATAGCAGCACATCCCCAAGCTTTGGAGAATGTCTGGAATACGACGAGATTAGGATATTTGTCCAACTCTTCGAGGAAAGACGGAGCTTTAGAAAAATCATTGTAAGCCTCATCCAACATTACCAATCCTTCAAACTGACAAAGAATCTTCTCTATTTCGGAACGAAGCAAATCATTTCCCGTCGGATTATTAGGCGAGCAAAGGAAAATAAGTTTGGTATGCTCGTCGGTAGCTGCCAGCAATTTGTCAGCAGAGAACTGGAAGTCATCATCCAACAATACTTTCCGATATTCCACATCGTTTACATCGGCACAGACCTGATACATTCCATAGGTAGGATCGATAGCTACTACATTATCTTTACCCGGTTCGCAGAAAGCACGAAAGACCAAGTCGATGGCCTCATCACTGCCGTTTCCGAGAAAAATATGTTCGGGAGATACTTTCTTAATTTTCGACAACAATGTTTTCAGTTCACACTGCATAGGGTCCGGATAACGGTTGTGAGGCGTATTGTACGGATTTTCGTTTGCATCCAGGAAAACAGAAGCGGTGACTCCTTTATATTCATCACGTGCCGAAGAGTAAGGCTTTAATTTCCAGATATTCGGCCGGGTTAATTCTTGTAATGTTTTCACTTCTTTAAATTTTAAATTATGAATTTTGAATTGCTTTGAGACGAACTGTGACCGCATTCTTATGTA
>USSR01000636.1 GCA_900557355.1 uncultured Bacteroides sp. | reverse complement strand
CCGTTGGCGGAGAAATATTATGCGGTGAGCCCGTATGCGTATTGTGGGAATAATCCGATGAATAAGATTGACCCAGACGGGAGACAAGGAATTCCGCTTACTGTACCTGCTTACTCCCCACTACCTATATATTATTCTCCATCTCAACCTCCATTTCGTTATCCTACCAGTCAGGAAATGGTAAAGGATATAAAACAAGGGGTTAATAATGTTGTTTCTTCCATAAAGAATCAAGCTGTATTGACGAGTGGAATCGTGTTCTTAATGTTTTATGATGTTAAGCAAGCATCAAGTCCAGAGTATAAGCATCAAAGAAGCAGAGACCGAAGAAATAAAGAAGGACTGGATAAGAATCAGGCTAATGTAGCAAAAAGTATCGAGAATAACATTACAGCTACAACACCAAGTGGAGATCCAATGCCGAAAAGAGATCCGGATGATGGTGGAAAAAAAACAAAGATAGGATTCATTGCCACTGGTGCTGGATTAGGGGTTAGAGTAGGACTTGAACTAACAAATCCTAATCCCAGCAAGGATGCTATTGAAGGGCATACTGAACACATGGAACAACAACCTGTTGAGAAAAAACAAAGTTTATGGGAAACTATTAAGAGTTGGTTTTAAAATAAAATATTTTATATATGAAGACTTTTATAATAAAAGTGGGTGAAACGATGTTCATTCCTACATGTGCTTTAATGATTCTTTATTGCTTATTATATCAATATATGATTGATTTCCCTTATATGACTATTATCAGATTCATATTTTTAATATCATCTTTATTTATATTGTTAGCCGGAAGTATGTCTATATTTGGGAAAAAGCAAAAGATCTGTAAGCATAGTATATCTTCTAAACCTATAGTTCGACGTTTTTATTTGCAATCTCGACAGATAGTAACATTGACTTTTTGTTTTTATTTTGCTGTCTACCTAGCATTTTTCTTAGATAGAGAATCTGTATTCTATAACTACCTAGTACTTCTTTTATTTGGATTATATTTAGGATACGAGATTGCAGTAAAAGCGAATCTTTATAAAAAAAAGTGATACTTGTTGCAGTTATGCTTCATTCTTTGCTTTTCCGTTCAACCAGATATGTTGTCTGGTTGTTCTGAATGTTAAGATTTTAATTTACTAATCTAAATTACCTCTGTCTTTGAGAATGGTTTTCAGAGGCAGGGGTATTCATAGTCTCAGCCTGAGAAAATATCTGAGCTGTCCGTAGTCCCGCACTGTGACACATGTATATACTGCCACAGGAAAGGATACCAGCCGGATGACTTTTTATTCAATTGAGTTTGTTGAATATCTAAGAATATTCATTGATTATAAGGAAAATGATGTGTTTGGGCAAATTGAATTTATAATAATCCGTATAATTTGCAGATGGTATGAGATATAGTACAAAAAAGGATGATATAGGCTTTGTTTTGTTTAAAATAGTTTGTTCCTTCGTAAAAGAACCAACTTGGTTAATAACATGAAAAAATAAATAAAAATCAGGTTTATTGCTAATCTTCTTCTGTGTTGCATTATTGATCTGAAAGCACAGGTTAATCCTCATTCTGGTTACATTATTACGCTGCAAAATGATACTATAAATGGAACAATTGATTATCGGACCGCAACGCACAATTCACATAATTGCATCTTCTTGGCGGCAGGAGAAAAACAATATCAGACTTTTTCGCCTGCTGACATTATCGGTTATCGTCTGACGGATAATGGTAAATACTATGTCAGTCGTACCATAGAACTGAATAACAAAAAAGAAGTGTATTTTTTGGAATACCTGATCAAAGGGATCATCAGCCTGTACTATCTATATAATGAAGAAACCAGCTACTTCTTCTTCGAAAATGAACAGGGACAAATGTACTCTACTTGTGTTACGGATGATAATGGTGAAATTGGTGGTGCCGGTAATTGGAGGCAACGCCGAATGCAAATAATACGTCCCATCTTCGAAGTTTTTCAGGAAAGTCCCGATACGCAGAGGAAACTGATGGAATCTAATCTCGATAAAAGAAACCTCAGTGAATTGACAAGAGAGTATCATAATCGGATATGTACCAGTGCGGAAGAATGTGTAAAGTTTGAATATGATAAAAATGAGATACTCAAGGCACAGACTATAACTTACCGTGTCGGTTATAAATTCTGAAATGGAATAAATTCCTGTTTCTTTTTCTATTCTATATACAGATAGTCATAGTGTACCACAGGTTTCTTCCCGTGCTTTCCCATTGCTTCCCTGGCTTGAACAGAATCGCAGTTTGCTTTGCCTACTCCTACCGGATTTCCTTCGAAGTCGATGATCCGTACGATATCGTCTTTTTCAAATTCTCCTTCAATGGCAGTTATACCGATGGGTAGGATGCTGATTGCTTTATCTGAGTTTAACACTTCGGTAGCACACTGGTTGATGTGTAACTCGCCTTTAGCAAATCCCTCGCTGTGAGCAATCCATTTCTTTATACTGGATACAGGTTCGGCAGAAGGTATAAAGCGAGTGCAGAGAGTACTTTCAGGATGTTGAATCAAATCGACAAGAATATTATCCCGTTTACCATTGGCGATGATAACAGTAATACCTTCGTCGGCTACTTTACGGGCGATATTGGTTTTGGTAAGCATTCCGCCACGGCCGAAGCTGGATTTGGAAGTCTGTATATAAGAAGAAAGATCTTTCCCCTGGCCGATTTCCCGGATGACCTCAGAAGTGGGATCGGCAGGAGAACCGTTATAAATACCGTCGATGTTACTTAGAATAATCAATGCCTGCGCATCCATCATGGATGCTATCAAACCGGACAACTCATCATTGTCCGTAAACATCAGTTCACTTACAGAGATTGTATCGTTTTCGTTGACAATAGGTATGACCCCATTTTCCAGCATTACCGTCATACAGTTCTTTTGATTGAGGTAATGCCTGCGTGTTGCAAAATTCTCTTTCATAGTCAGCACTTGCCCTACAGCAATGCCATGTTCCCGAAAGAGTTCGTAATAACGGTTGATAAGTTTAGCCTGCCCGACGGCAGAGAAAAGCTGACGCTGATCTACACTATCCAATTTCTTGGCAGAATGCACTTCACTACGTCCGGAAGCTACGGCTCCGGATGAGACAAGTATAATTTCTACTCCTGTTTTATGCAGTTCGGCTATCTGATCTACTAAGGCAGACATACGTGTTACGTCCAGAGTACCGTCACGGCGCGTCAGGACATTGCTGCCTACTTTTACAGCTATTCTCAAAAATTGTTGTTCCATGTGTTGTATATCGTTCTTATGTGGTTTTGAGTAGGAGGGTGAAAAGGTCATTCTTCGTCTTTTCCTTTGTCGCGCTCACGAATTATCTCCATGGCATCCTCGTATCTTTCCTCACTTACGAGAATGGTTACATCCGGTGCTATATAAGGAGCGATGGTGCTCATAAGCCCGTCCTTGATAATAGTTGCTATACCATTGTTTTCGAGTAGACCTTTAACAAGTTCTGCTTCCCACGGTGATCCTTTGAACACTTCAACTGTGCGGCTATAGTCTGTTGATTTCATAATGGTAAGTATTAATAGGTTTAATATTACAAATATAACAAGTATTTTGGAGAAAAGGTTTGTTTCCCGGTAAATATTGATGATTATAGTTCTATTCGTTGTACGGTTACCGCCTCTTTCAGGAAGGTGGATGCCGATTCAATGAACTTCTCTTCTGCTTCCGTGGTGTAGTAAGTGCAGTTTCCACCTTTTGTACATTTGGCATCCATTTCCGGATGTCGGTGGAAGTAGTCTTTCAAGCTGTCGGCTACCAGTTCGCCTTGTGCCACGGTGGTAATTCCGTCTGGCATGTGCTTCTTTATTTTAGGTAATAGCAAGGGGTAATGAGTACAACCAAGAATCACAGTATCAATCTGCGTGTCTTTTGCCAGTAGTTCGTTGATATATTTACGAACAAAATAATCTGTCCCGTCTCCTTCCGCTTCGTTGTTCTCTACGAGAGATACCCATAGCGGACAGGCTTCACCTGCTACCTGAATATCCGGGAAAAGCTTATGAATTTCCAACGGGTAGGATTCTGATTTAATGGTTCCTGCTGTGGCAAGAACACCGACATGGCGGCTCTGTGTAATACTCCCTATACATTCAACGGTAGGGGGGGTCT
>USSR01000635.1 GCA_900557355.1 uncultured Bacteroides sp. | reverse complement strand
AAAAAGCAGAGCGAGGTCATAATCGGTTTTTTAACCGCTCCTTCGTATAAACTCATGTTGTCTTTTTTAATTAAGAATTATTTCTCTACTTCCACCTCTACCCCGTCAGCCAACTTGGACTGTCCTGCAATGACTACTTGCGAGTTGTTATCCACACCGGAAATCAACTCATATTCCGTATCCATACGGCGTCCCAGTTCCACTCTGTTATAAGAAACTTTCCCGTTCTTATATACATAAACATAGCGGTCGCCGGAACCGGCACGTTTTACGATAGCCAAATCGGGCACAACTACGTGATCCTGCGTTCCGAAGTTCAGCGTTACACGGGCAAACATACCCGGACGGACTTTCTGGTCGCGGTTAGTCAAACGCACTTCAACAGGGAAAGTACGGGTATTCGGATCAATGGTCGGATAAACCAGATTTATCGTTCCTTCAAACTCTTCGTCACCATACACATCTACTTTAACAGCTACGGGAGCCCCCTTCTTTACTTTCGCAAAGTAGCCTTCGGAAACATTGATCATCAGTTTCACCGGAGTGATCTGTTCCACTACCAATACCGGTTCGCCGCCACTGTACATATCACCATTATCGTAATTACGAGCCGTTACCACACCATTAATGGGGCTGAGTAATGCGGTGTTTTCCAACAGATTCTTATACGTAGTCTTCTGTACGTCCAATGCCATCTTGGCTGCATCCCATTCGGATTTGGAAGTACCGCCTACCTTATATAATTCGTCGGTACGCTTGAACTCTATTTCCTGATTATCCAGACGGAACTTAGCTTGCTTCAGGTTGGCAGCGTCCATCTGTACCAATTTCTGCCCCTTAGATACACGGTCACCCACTTCCACAAATATCTGGTCAATACGCACCGGGGAAGAAGGAGCAATATTGTTTTTCACTTCTGCCTGAACAGTAGCGGTATATTCCTGAATCTGGTCTACGGGACGTGCAGTCACAGAAGCCAGTTTAACTCTCGGTTTTTCATCTACCTTCTCGGCTGTAGCCTTGTCTTTCTCTCCACCACTGCATGAGCCCAGCAGAGCAACTGCCACCAAGGCAATTAATTGAATACTTTTTTTCATATCGTTGTGATTTTTCTTTTTTTTACTTATTAATTAAATAGTCGCGACCCAAAACCTGGTCAAGGTCAGCCTTAGATACCAGATAATCGTAAATAGATTGGTTATACGTCAGTTCAGCCTGAGTTAATGATACTTGTGAACTGTTCAGTTCCAACACTGTACCTTTACCTACTTCATAGCGTTTACCGGCTATTTCCACAGCCTTCTGGGCCTGCATTACATTCTCTTTATTACTTACCACTTGCTCTGAACTTGCTGCCATATTATTCTGGTAGCTGGTAATCTGCATGTTCAGTTTACGCTCCGTATCCGTGCGGTTTTCCTTTAACTGATTGATTTGAATTCGTGCGGTCTTCAGTTTCGTAAAGTTACTGGCTTTATAAAGAGGAATATTCAGGGTAAATACCAAAGCAGAACTCCCACCCCAACTATAGTCGAACACATTCCAGTTATTATTATACAATGACTGGTATTGATAAGAATAGTTCATTCCCAGTGTCGGCATGAAGTTTGTCTTCAGGGACTTCAGATTCTGATTGAGCATCTTCATGTTCAGGTCGAATTGCTTCATTGTGGTATTGTTTACCAAACCTTCATTCAATTCATTCAACTGGTTAGCAAACAAATCTGTCTCATAATTAGCCAGATTATCGGCAATCTTGAGATCGAAGTCTTCCGTTATTCCCATCAGCACTTTCAGCTGAAGTTTGGATAAGGTAACGGCATTTCCCGCTGAAATGACATTCGGCTTTACACTACGCATCTGTACTTCAGCGCTAATCTTATCAAATTCGCTGACGGCTCCCTGCTGGTATTTTGCATTAACCACGTTATAATTATCTTCCGCCAATTTATAACTCTTCTGCAAAACCTCATAAGAATCTTGCGCCAGCATCAACTGATAATACGCTTTAGTAACCTGGTTCACCAGATCCTGCTTAGAAGCACGTGATTTTTCTACCGCCAACTCTATGTCAGTTTTCGTCATAGACATTGCTTTGTAGACCGAAGGGGCAAATAACGGTAAGCTGATATTCAAAGTTCCACTTACTGTATTCGAATCGTCCTGCCCCATTTTGAAAGACTGACCGCCGAGATTCATCTGGGCTGCCGTAATCGTATGGTTCCATGTTCCGCCAATACTGGCTTCTGGCAACAAACTCTGCCAGGTTTCCTTGTTAGCCACTTTTTTCAGGGCTATTTCCTCTTCGGCAACCTTTATGGTCGGATTATCGCTAAGTGCAATTTCCAGTGCTTTGTCGAGGGTCAAGGTTAGGGTTTCTTTTGTTTCCTGTGCATGCACGGAGCCTACAGCCCACGCCAAAACCACAGTCAACATCATCTTTTTGCCTACTAAAATTAGTTGTCTGTCCATAAAAAATCAATCTATATGTTTAAAGATTATTGGGTCATTCCGAACTGGTCTGTCGCTTCTGCCGGTACTCCTGAATGAATTCCTCCAGTTTTCGGGCTCCTTTCTCTGTCGAAATTCCCCGAAGGTAGGTGAACATGATGGACTCATACACTTCAAGAAAAGAATATTCTTTGCAAAGATCTGTATTCATCAGCAAGTCGAGCTGTTCGCGCACCAACAGGTTTACAATAGAAAAATTAACATCATCGCGGAAGTAGCCTTGCTTTATGCCTAATTTAAAGAAAGCAATTGTCTCTTCAGAGTCACGGTTACGACGTTTTATCAACATATCATATACCTTGGGGTATTTCTTGATATCTTCAAAGAACTTTTTATTCGTATTATGGAACTTCTCAATGCTCCTTTGATAGAGCTTTAACAAAACTTCCAGTACATTAGAGGCTTTTTCGTAGACTTCCTTCACATACGCATCCCCCTCGTCCTGAGCCCTTCGAAGGCACTCCATCAGTAAGGTTTCTTTATCAACAAAGACTTCATATAAAGTACGTTTGGAGATGCCCAGTGCTGCCGCAATGTCATCCATCGTAATACTTTTGATACCGTGGGTAACAAAAGATTGCAGAGCAGTATCAACGATACGCTCCCGTAACTCCAACCTCGAAGGGTGCTCTTTCATGTTGTCGCCCGTTTTCATTCTATTGTTTCTTTAGATTTTTAGATTTCAAGCAGAGGAATGTCCTCTTTCGGAATAAAACTGGGCAAATATAGAAAGAAAACTCAATCTATAGATTGAGTTTTCTCATTAGGTTCACTATATTAATATTTATTAAAGATATAGCATATTTATTGGCAAGAATAACGATTAGTAATCGAACTTTGTGCGGTTCAGGAAGGCAACTGTTTTATGAATCTCTTTGTACATGACAATATCGTCTTTAATAAAAGGGACCTCCTTGCGATATTCATTCAGGAAGCGTTCCAAAGCAGGAGAGGTCTTTAACGGGCGACGGAATTCGATCCCCTGTGCGGCATTCATCAATTCAATGGAGAGAATATGTTCCAGATTGTCCATGATGCGATACAATTTGGTAGCTGCATTAGCTCCCATGCTGACATGGTCTTCCTGTCCGTTGGAGGAAACAATGGAATCACTGCTGGCAGCATAGCAATACATCTTATTCTGGCTGACCATGGAGGCAGCAGCATATTGCGGTATCATAAAGCCGGAGTTCAGACCGGGATTGGCCACCAGAAATTCAGGCAAACCGCGCAGTCCCATAATGAGCTGTGCCACCCGTCGCTCGGAAATGTTACCTAATTCAGCAAGGGCAATACCCAGGAAGTCATAAGAAATGGCAAGCGGCTGACCGTGGAAATTTCCACCGGAGATGATGCGGTCTTCATCAGGGAAGATGGTTGGATTATCCGTTACGGAATTGATTTCAGTCAGTAAGACAGAAGAGACATAACGGATGGCATCTTTCGTTGCACCATGCACTTGGGGGATGCAGCGGAAAGAATACGGATCTTGCACATGGGCTTTGTATTGAGCAATGATTTCACTGCCTTCTAGGAGTTTACGGAAATTATCGCCTGTCTCGATTTGTCCCCGGTGCGGACGGATTTGCTGGATGCAATCCATGAAAGGATCGATACGCCCATCGAAAGCTTCAAGCGAAAGGGCGGCAATCATATCTGCTTTCTTT
>USSR01000634.1 GCA_900557355.1 uncultured Bacteroides sp. | reverse complement strand
AAGCAAAAGACTTGGCTGGTCGTTTCATCAAGAACTTCGCTAAGTTCACTGGTAATGAAGCCGGTAAAGCACTGGTTGCTGCTGGTCCGAAGCTCTAATCTGAATAAAACCGGTTTAGATATGCGAAAGCAGCTCTTGGTAATCAAGAGCTGCTTTTTTTGTTTTTATTCGTTTCACTTGTTCTTCATGATTATTTTCCTACTTTTGCGCTATACGTAATACCTAAGAATATGACTTATCTGGATACGGACAAGCAAACGCGAGCCGACTTGAGCATTACAGAAGGAATATATGACGAATATCCCCTCTACTCTTTATTCTCCAAAACAGAGACCAAAAACGGGAAACGCCTGATGCTCGATTGGATCACCTCTCCCCTGAATGACATATCCGTTATACGGAAAAGGCAAGAGGCAATCGCCTGGCAGGAACTACCCGAGCTCCCCCTGGATGAAGAAGAACTTGACTTCATCGAATATTATTTGGAATATCGCGACCAGATCAGAAGACCTAATATTTTAGTTTCGCTAACATCAGCCTTCGACCGTTTATTAAGACACGATGCTCAACGTTATGTCATTAAACGAGGTGTTACTTTGACTATCCGATTGTTAAATCAACTGGAATCATTACGAACAAATCTCCCGGAAAATGCCCCTTTACTTCTAAAAGAACTGGCACAGAGCATTCAATACACGATATATAGTAGCGAGTTGAAAGAAGTAGTCGAACTCTATAAAAAAGAGAAATCCCCTTCCAGCTATATCATCGATAAGTACGATTATCTGTTCCGCTGTATCCACTTAGAATTGATAAGAGGGCTGCTTTCCCATATTTATATACTGGATGTATGCCGTACTGCACACCGCATAGCAATCAGCAAAGGTTTCTGCTGCCGCCCGGAGATGACTGAAGCAATGGATTTGTCCATCACGGGCTTTGTACATCCATTTACCGAAAGAGGACGGATGAATGATTGGAAGATGACGAACGGTAATAATATATGTATCCTCACAGGTTCTAACATGGCAGGTAAATCAACTACCCTCAAAGCTATTACCATCTCTGTATGGCTGGCACACTGCGGATTGCCAGTTCCCGCCCGTTCAATGACCAGCCCTGTATTCGATGGAATCTATACCTCCATCAATCTTCCGGACTCCCTGCGCGATGGCAGGAGTCATTTTATGGCGGAGATTCTGCGGATAAAAGAAGTACTCCAAAAAGCGAAATCCGGCAAACGATGCCTAATAATACTGGATGAAATGTTCCGAGGAACAAATGCACAGGATGCTTTTGAAGCCTCTATTGCTGTAAATGAATTACTCAGAAAATATCCGCATTGTTCTTTCCTTATATCGACTCACATTCTGGAATATGCCAAACATTTCGAGAAAGATAATACATGCTGTTTCTATTATATGGATTCAAGAATTGAGAATGATCAGTTTATATGTCCTTACCAACTGCTTGAAGGCATATCCGAAGCACAAGTCGGATACTGGTTGGTAAAAAAAGAGTTGGAAGGTTTAATATAAAAAAGGTTCTTTTTTCCGAGTAACTACTTCATTACTACGTTTTTTTTGTTAGCTTTGCGAAAACCAATACTAAACAAAGCAATATGAAAAGTATCAAATTGATGTTGGCAACTGTCAGCCTGTTGTTGCTCTGCGGATGCGGTACGCAAGTACAAAAAGAGAATGAAGCCACGTGTGCAAATGAAAGTAAAGAGAATGCGGTGATTGAAAACATGATGTCACGCCGCAGTATTCGTAAGTACAAACCGCAAGCGGTAAACCGTGATACAATGCAGATTATACTGAACTGCGGTATCAATGCTCCTAACGGACAAAACAAACAATCCTGGGAAATACGGGTAGTGGATAATCCGGAATTCATCAACGGTATTACTGAAGTTTACAAAAAGCAGAACCCTAAAGCAACGGAAGATCCTAATTTCAAGAATATGTTCCGCAATGCCTCTACCGTAGTGTTTATTGCCAACGACAAGTCTTATGACCTGTCACAAATAGACTGTGGGCTACTGGGTGAAAATATGATTCTTTCAGCCTGGTCTATGGGTATAGGCTCCTGTTGCCTTGGCGGGCCGACACGATTCATGACATCAACACCGGAAGCAGCCGAATATCTGAAGAAGCTGGATATTCCCGAAGGATATCAATTACTCTATTGTATCGCATTCGGTTATCCGGATGAAACTCCCTCTGCCAAACCTAGAAATGCAGAAAAGATCAGATTTATAGATTAATCATTTCCTGCAAGTAACGTATAAATGAAAAGGAGTGCCACCATTACAGTGAAGCACTCCTTCTCTATCTATTTACAAACAACTTTAGTTCTTATTTGCACGCTTACGTTCTATTTCGTCCAGAATCACTTTACGCATACGCATCGCCTTTGGCGTAACCTCTACGTACTCATCTTCCTTGATATATTCCAAAGCCTCTTCCAGTGAGAACTGTACGGGTGGAATCAGACGAACTTTATCATCCGAACCGGAAGCACGCATATTCGTCAACTTCTTGGATTTCGTAACGTTAATTACCAAGTCATTATCGTGAGAGTGTTCACCTACCACCTGTCCGGCATATACCTCTTCTTGCGGGAAGATAAAGAATTTACCACGATCCTGTAATTTATCAATAGCATAAGCAAAAGCCGTTCCTGTTTCCATGGCAATCATGGAGCCGTTGGTACGACGTTCGATATCTCCCTTATGCGGTTGGTATTCTTTGAAACGGTGTGCCATGATAGCTTCACCGGCAGAAGCAGTCAGTACATTCGTACGCAGACCAATGATACCACGTGACGGCATATTGAATTCCAAGTTCACACGTTCGCCTGCATTCTCCATTTTCACCATTTCACCCTTACGACGGGTTACCATATCAATAATCTTGCTGGCATATTCTTCGGGCACATTCACAGTCAGCTCTTCAATCGGCTCACATTTCACACCGTCAATCTCCTTGAAGATAACCTGTGGCTGGCCTACCTGAAGTTCATAACCTTCGCGGCGCATAGTCTCAATCAATACGGAAAGATGAAGTACACCACGACCGGAAACCACCCATTTACCATCTTCCTCACTCTTACGCACACGCAGAGCAAGGTTCTTATCCAATTCCTTCATCAGACGGTCGTGAATGTGACGAGAAGTCACAAACTTACCATCACGGCCGAAGAAAGGAGAATCATTAATGGCGAACAACATACTCATAGTCGGTTCGTCAATAGCGATAGGTGGCAATGCTTCCGGGTTTTCAAAGTCGCAGATCGTATCACCGATTTCAAAGCCTTCGATACCTACCAACGCACAGATGTCACCGGAAGAAACTTCCGATACCTTCGCACGTCCCATACCTTCAAATGTATGCAGTTCCTTGATTTTGGATTTCACAAAACTTCCATCACGCTTGGCCAAAGATACATTCATACCCTCTCTGAGCGTACCACGATGTACACGACCTACGGCAATACGTCCGGTATAAGAAGAATAATCCAGAGAAGTTACAAGCATCTGCGGAGTACCTTCCAACTGCGTGGGAGCCGGTATATTCTCTACAATACAGTCCAGCAATGCGAAGATATTATCAGTAGGAGTCTTCCAGTCCGTACTCATCCAGTTGTTCTTTGCAGAACCGTAGATAACGGGGAAATCCAGCTGATCCTCTGTAGCATTCAGACTGAACATCAGGTCGAACACCATTTCATATACCTCTTCCGGACGACAGTTTGGTTTGTCTACCTTGTTCACTACAACAATGGGTTTCAGACCAATCTGCAGAGCTTTCTGCAACACGAAACGTGTCTGGGGCATCGGACCTTCGAAAGCATCCACCAACAGGATACATCCGTCCGCCATATTCAACACACGTTCCACCTCACCTCCGAAGTCGCTGTGTCCCGGAGTATCAATGATATTGATTTTTGTTCCTTTGTAATTGATAGAAACGTTTTTAGAAAGGATCGTTATCCCTCGCTCACGTTCCAAGTCGTTGTTATCCAGCATTAATTCACCTGTGCTCTGATTACTGCGGAAAAGATTTCCTGCCAAGAGCATCTTATCGACAAGCGTCGTTTTCCCATGGTCAACATGGGCAATGATTGCAATGTTTCTAATATTTTGCATACAATACCTATATATTTGGCTGCAAA
>USSR01000633.1 GCA_900557355.1 uncultured Bacteroides sp. | reverse complement strand
ATCATCGAAGTTGAGTTTCTCGAAACAATCAAATAAATAGTTTTCAACAGGTATTAGATTTCTCACACAATTGTTAGTTTGATAAAAGAAGTCCTCCCGAACGATAATAAACGTGAGGAGGACTTTTTATTACCTCCATAGTTTAAAAATCATAAAACATATTTCTATCATGAAGAATTTACTGATCCTTTTCATACTTGCATTCAGCTGCAACTGTATGGCGGGCAACAACGAACCTGCCCATGTGATTATCACCGCCGGACAATCGAATACCGACGGACGTGTACCCAACGACCGTTTGCCGGATTACATCAAAACAATGGCAACAGATACGGCTTTTACGACAGGAGCCTACAAGTATTGCAGAATTGCCCAGAACCGTACAGACGGGAAATTCCGTCCCTTCTGGCCTAAGAGTAAAAGAAGAGCCAAACCCAATACCTGGGGATACGATGCTATTACCTACTATTGGCTGGAACAATGGTGGCAAGAACCTTTCTATGTTATCAAATGGGCAATCGGCGGAACTTCTATCGAGCCTTCCAATGCTTCGGACAAATCAATTCATTGGTCGGCAAATCCCGAATGGCTGGCAAACAATACGGCAACCAGTGAGAAAGGACGTTCTTTACTTCTGTCCTTCATCAATGACATAGACGGCTGCATCGACAATACATTATCCAAGTTGAAAAACGGTTATCAGATTGATGCGTTCCTATGGCATCAGGGAGAAAGTGACCATGCACATGGAGATAAATATTATGAAAACCTAAAAGCAGTAGTCACTTATGTACGCAACCATCTAAGCGAAAAAACAGGAAAGGATTACTCCAACCTACCTTTCATTTTCGGTACGGTAGCCAAGAAGAACAAACAGTATGGCAGCGAAGTGGAAGCCGCCATGAAACGTTTTGCCAAAGAAGATAAGAACGCATATTTGATAGACATGTCGGATGCGGAATTGATGGGCGACCGTTTGCATTTCAACCAAAATTCAGCCGAATATTTGGGCAAACAGATGTATGAACAGATAAAGGCAATCCGTTGAAAAGGCTATATTTGTACGTTCATAGGGGGTGGCGTACAAATGCCAAATGTGTTTTTTTAGCAATTAGTATGAAATTACATCTTTTCCGTACGAATACTTGAGCGTAATTTCTCCTAATACACTTCCTTTGCAGAGGAAGTCAGACAAATGGAAAAACAAACCATGTCTGCATCTTCCGTTATTTACTAATTTAATCACTTAGAGATATTAACATGAAAAACATTTTGCATGGAAATGGCAGTCTGGGAAGGAAGATTCAATATCTCCTTTTAATGACTCTATTCGTAGTACAATCTGCCCTGTCGTTCGCACAAAACCGGACGGTGACAGGTGTAGTCGTAGATGAGAAAGATGAACCGATTATCGGTGCAAACGTCACTGTGAAAGGAACCGCCAAAGGAACGATTACTAATTTAGACGGTAAATTTGTACTCTCCGCTCCCAAAAGTGCCAAACTACTGGAAGTGTCCTTTATCGGATATAACACTCAAACAGTAACCATTACCGATAAAACGCTTCAAATCAAACTGTCGGAATCCGCTATCGCACTGGATGAAGTCGTAGCAATCGGCTACGGTAGTGCCAAGAAAGGAAATGTGACCGGAGCTATCGCCAAAGTAAATGCCGAAAAGCTGGAAGACCGGGCATCAACCAATATCGCTTCTTCCCTGCAAGGGCAACTGGCGGGTGTGGAAGTTCGCAGCACCACCGGTGAACCGGGTTCCGAATTACAGATTCGTGTACGTGGAGCTGCTTCTATCAACGCGGATGCTACTCCTTTATATGTAGTGGACGGTATTCCTGTCGATGACCTCGGTAGCCTCAACCCCGGAGACATACAGTCTATTGAAGTATTGAAAGATGCTTCCTCATCGGCTATCTATGGTTCCCGCGGTGCCAATGGGGTTGTCTTGATTACCACCAAACAAGCTGGTACAGATGAAAAAGTGAGAGTACAGTTCCAGGCTTCTTTCGGTATGCAGTCATTGGAAAGAAAAGTAGATGTACTGTCGCCCGAAGAATGGATTGAATTCCGTACCGCATATAATAATAACAGATATATTTCTCAATACGGAAGTAAAGGGGCAACGATTGAAGATGATTACGCCACCCGTCTGGCAATGATCGGTGGAAAGGAAAGTTATTATTTCCTGAATGATCCCCGCTGGACAGAACCCGGTTACGGCAATCTGAAATTGATTGACTGGCAGGATGAATTCTTCCGTCTGGCTCCGATACAGAATTATCAACTCTCTCTTTCAAGTGGTCGCGGTAACACTAAATATCGTGTATCAATGGGATACACAGATCAGGAGGGTATCGCTATCGAAAGTAATTATAAGCGCTTGAATTTCCGTGCCAATGTAGAATCGAAAGTGCTCAACCGGATTACTGTCGGAGTTAATCTGGCACCATCCGCCAGTTGGAATGAAGGAGGACGTGTAGATGGTAAAGACCGTCAGGCAACGAACGTACTTACCATGGCTCCGGTTGCAGAACCTGAAGATGGCATCTATACCGGTGCAGGAGCTTACGGCTACTATCGTTGGACCAGTTCCAGCAAAATCAGTCCTGTTGCTTATATGGAACATGTACAAAACAAAGGAGAAAAGGTGCAATTAAGCTCCTCCGCTTATGTCAAAGCAGATATCTGGAATGG
Organism: uncultured Bacteroides sp.; assembly: GCA_900557355.1. Lineage (GTDB taxonomy): Bacteria > Bacteroidota > Bacteroidia > Bacteroidales > Bacteroidaceae > Bacteroides. Next base: position 1,472 of record USSR01000633.1, on the reverse strand, counting down.
AATCAAAGCGGAAGTGACCGGTTCATATAACTTCAGCAGCAGCCAAAGCCGTTCGTTTGTACCGAGCACTATCACCAAGTACCGGACAGACGTAGAAGGATACAGAACCACAGCAAGTCGTACCGAGTCACGTAGCAACAAATTCCTCCTCCAAGGAGTGTTGCATTACGACAAGACATTCGGCAGACATACTGTCGGTGCCATGGCCGGTTATTCTATGGAAAGCTCCGGAGGTTCCTCCATGAGATTATCAGCTACTCAATTTCCGGACAACTCTCTGGAAGTGATCGATATGGCCGACGTCGTACTCACTGCTGCTACAGCGTCATTATCAACTCCATCTCGCCTGATGTCTTACTTCGGACGTTTACAATACGAATATGACGATCGCTACCTGCTGACGGCAAGTATCCGCCGTGATGGCTCTTCCCGTTTCGGAAAAGCGAACCGTTGGGGTATATTCCCGGCTGTTTCCGGTGCTTATCGTATCTCAAACGAGAAATTCTGGCCGAAAGATTTCGTCATGAATTCATTAAAACTGCGTGCCAGCTGGGGAGCAAATGGTAACAACTCCATTCCTACAAATACAGCGCTTGCCAAACTAAGCAGTGCCAATTATTCATCCGGAAGTATTATCAACGGTTTTGCACCGACATCGCTCGCCAATCCTGATCTTGGATGGGAAAAGACTGAAAGCTGGAATGTTGCTTTCGATATGGGATTGTTCAACAACCGTATCTTCCTTTCTGCCGACTATTATGTGAAAACAACCAAAGACTTGTTATACCAAGTGACTGTTCCCGCATTGCTCGGCTTTACCAAAGCATGGGGAAACATCGGTTCTATCCGTAACAAAGGTTTCGAACTGGAAGTAACTACGCAGAATCTGACAGGCAGACTGAAATGGAGCACTTCTCTGAACGTTTCTTACAATCAGAACAAAGTACTTAGCCTGGGAGATGATAACAGCACTGTATTTACAGGATACGACAGCACCACACAGGTGTTTATGGTGAACCAGCCATTGAGATCTTTTTATATGTACGATGCTGTCGGAGTCTATCAGACACAGGCTGACTTACAGAAATATCCTGTGATGCAGAACAGCAAAGTGGGCGACGTACGCTACCGGGACGCAAATGGCGACGGAGTTATCAATGACAGCGACCGCACCTTGATGGGCAAACCCGATCCGGATTATACTTTCGGTATAACAAACACCTTCAAGTATAAAAACTTCGACTTATCTTTCCTGATTACTGCACAGACAGGAGGCCAGATTTACAGCGTCCTGGGACGTGCTATGGACCGTCCGGGTATGGGAGCCAACGGTAATGTATTGTCTCATTGGAAAAATATGTGGAAATCGGAAGCAGAACCGGGCGACGGAAAAACTCCGGGTATCGACAACGCCAATACGGGACAGTTCTATGACAGCCGATGGTTATACAGTACAGATTTCATAAAACTCA
>USSR01000632.1 GCA_900557355.1 uncultured Bacteroides sp. | reverse complement strand
AGTTAGTTGACCTGAAAGATAAAAATGAAGGTGCAATTAATGAATTGCAAGAAGAAATTGACAATTTAACACAAAAATATCATCAGTTGCAAAGAGTGAAAATTAATAGTTCCCCCATTTATAAAAAACTGTTGGAATTAACCAACCATAAAGCTCCCCGGGAAGAGGGTTTATTGACAGAAAAGCTATGGAACTCCATAGTGGAAGAGAGTACGGATACATTTCCAAATCTCAAATCTCATGTATATAGCCTGTGTCTGGAACTTACGGAACAGGAGTGGAAGTACTGTTGTCTGGTTATGTTTAATTTCGATTCTAATATTGAAGCTGACTTGCTGGGTATTTCTCCAAACTCTGTCTCTAAAAAAAGAGTAAGATTACGCCAACGTCTTGGATTAAACTCTTTACCTAAAACAACTCTTTACGAGCATTTACTTACTAACCTATAACTTAGGTACAGCATAAAATCGGTGTCGGATTTTACTTTTTTTCAATATACTTCCAATTATTCGGTATAAATACAATATTTGCTTGAGAAACAGATAGGCATTATTCCCTTTGTCCATCAAAAAATATATAAATTGCTGATATTCAATATGTGATTGTCCATGCCTAATTGCAGCAAAATGGATGTATTTATTAAATTTGCTATTAATTTTGCTGTGTCTAATCAAAAAAACAGCAAGTTATGAAAAAAGTAAAATTACTATTTATTCTATCATTATTATTTTGTTTGGTTCCAAGAGCCATAACAAAAAATACATCTTTGAACGCAGTACAGGAACGGAACATAAGTCTTTCAGAAAGCTGGGAAGTTGTAAGAGGCTTACCGTCTGTTGAAGCATCGATAAATTATGAAGAGGAGTTATTGTATATAAAATTTAATACAACTTTTGATAATGTAAATATTGAGATTAAGGATGCACATAACACTGTCCTTGTCCATGATCTCGTCCATCCAATCGAGAATATGACTTATACTATCTCGATGAAAGGTTTGCCGCTAAATAAAGGATATAAGTTACATATACATAATCAATACGGAGAAGCAACCGGACTATTTTTCTTATAATTAAGCATATAGAGAGATAATGTATTTATAAAAGGTCCTGTAAATCCAACTGTTTTATTTGTTATTTCGGGTTGTTGGGGCATAGCAGGGGTGATTGATAGATTATTACGTACATTTGGTAAATACTGTCTCGGGAAGAAACAGATTCTATATAGCAGGAATTTATTATAAGATTTTAGAAAATTATTCGCAATGGCTTGACAATAAGGAAGGTGCCGAAGGTTAATTCACCGGGGCACTTCCCTTAAGTTATCAATGGCTACTATTTACAATCACTCTTTTACTTTCTCAATTTGGCGAATAATACGATATTATTGTCGTTTTCATTGAGAGACTTAATTAAGTCTTGTACCTTTTTCTTTCTGTCAGCTGCCAGTCCTTTCTTATTGACTTCTTTCTCAAGCATTTCTTTCAATGCCAGTGGTTCCATATTAGTGACATAATACCCATTATTGAATGAAGGGTAGATTGTCGAACTGGGAGTAGTAAGGAAGTCGTTGTAAAGACGCACATAATTGCCGTGCAAAGTTTTCTTGTTAACTATGTAATAAGCCGGTTTAGAACTGGAGAATGTGTTTTCGTCTACTTGTACTGGGAAAGATACATCGCCTATGAAATGATTGGGTATCTCATAATAACCGTGCCAAGGCAGATTATCGTTTGATGGATATTTTACAGTAAAACGCCCTTCCAGTTTGTTTTTTGCGGCATTATAGTGGTATAGAGTATCTACACTTGGTTTAGGCATAATTTTGAGTAGCATGACATCATAAGCAGAGGTATTATTTCCCATCAATACTTCGTTGCTGAAATCCTGTGGCATAGAAAGACTGCCCGGTGCTACAAAGTTTTTACGCTTACCCTTTAAATCTTGAGTCCATACTACTGCAGGCCAGTTGGGGAATGGCAAAACGGTGACTGTGACTTCTGATTTAGCAGTATCTACCCGGAATTTTCCTTTGGGAACTCGCAAACATAGGGGAATAGGGTCTAATGCATTGCCTTTTAAGTCAAATACCAATATCTTGTTGCTTTGCCAGGGTAAAATGTAGATGCGGTTATTTGCTTCGTCCAGTTGTTCGGCATATGTATTGAGGTATTCGTTTGGTCCCTGTCCATACGATCCGATAGTGGCAATAAACTTACCCGAACGATCGAATAGTTTGTAAGGGGTCTGTTTGTTATTGCTTACTAAAATATATTTCTCTCCGACGGTCGTCCGTACCCAGCCACCAATAAGCGCTTCATCCCGATTGTCGAGTTTTACAATTTGTAATTCTTCTGTCAACTGACTCAATGGGAAATTTACGGTATCATTTAGTGCTTTTAAGTCGCAACCGATCAACGGGCCATTGGGAGTATTCGTAAGTTTGGCAACTGTGGGTGATTGTCCCCCGTTGTAAAAGCAAAAGTTGGCAATAAACAGCAGATTGCCAAACTGTGATAAATCATTCTGGTTTTCATAAGCATAAATAATTAGATGAATAATCAAACGCGTTTTGTAATAGCAAAATTAGCTATTAGTGGGAGGGAGGACAAAAAAACAGGCGGACAAAAATAGACGCTTGACTGTTGCTTAGTTTGTTGTTACTCAGTGTGTTAGTTGTGGACTTCCCTTTTCGTCTGGCGGACAACTATTATCAGAAGCTTTGGAGAATGGCGTCTAAACTGAGAGTTTCATCAGAAATATGCATCTTTTCTGTTTTAATTCGGTACTTGCGCTTAGTGATGGCTGCTTTACTGACACAATAGATATCCGATAGGTCTTGTATGTTCACATTGATCTTTACCAGGCAGCAAAAACAAATATCTTTCTCACTGAGTTGCGGATAATTTTCTTGCAGCCGGTCAACGAAATTATTAAATGCATCATTTACCGCTTGTTTTACTTCGCTCCATTCTGCATCATTTACAGTGATTTTCCGGCTGTTTGGACCATCTTCCGGAGAGTTTTCTGTATGGAGGGAAGGAAGCTTCTGGAAGAAAGAGATGTGACGGAATAGGGCTTCACGCATTTCACTTTCTTTATTACGCATGAAAATCTCTTTTTCGCGTAGCGCACTTAGTTCAGCTTCTTTATGCAATAATTCATTCTCGTGTTGCAATCGGCGAGCCTCTTCTTCTGCCTGTTCTGCTTGCAGTTTTCGCTCCGATAGCAATCTTTTCTTCTTTTCCTGATGATAGAAAAATGATATCAGTAGGGCTATGAATAATAGAATAACTGTGATTCCCATCATCCATAATTCTTTCTCTTGCTGAGTGAGACGTAGTTGATACAGTTCATTCTGAAGCTTGGCTTCGTTGTATTTTCTGGTAGTCTCTTCTGTTTTAACGTTTAATGTAAGATTGTCATACAGTATATCTTCATTTTTTGCCAGATAATATGCCTGCTCAGGATATTGTGTCGCATTTATTAACCGGAACAGGCGGGAGGTTGCTTCTGCCGCGATATATGGTGAGTTTGAGATAGCTGCTTGTTTATAATAGTATTGGGCCGAATCCAGTTGGTGCAAGGATTGGAATATTTGTCCGCGGATCAATTGATAGTAAGGTACGTCATAACGATTACGGCGATACGAGCGGAGCTCCAGCATGGATTCCAGTGCTTTGTTGAAATCTTGCTGCTGTAGATGATAATTCACAATATCTTCGGCTATGGAATAGTTTAGATAACGGTATTCTTTTGAAGGGGCAAACCATTCAAGCATCTTATAATATCCTTCTATTGCTTCGTCTGTCTTTCCCATTTTTTTTAATATTTCCAATCGGCTCCGATGGTCGTAAAATAAAGATAGAGTATCATTAGATGGATTATTCAGTGTCAGTACGCTATTTGCCAGATCAAGGGCTTGCGAATATTTTTTTAGATTAAAGTAGGCAAATTTTTGCATGTTGTAATAATACCTCTGTTGGCTATATGTCATATACTTTTTCTTGTTTTGAAGGGATGAAGCGACATGTAAAACAGAATCCGGCTGGTGCTTGTAAAAGTAACTGTTAGCTTGTTCCAGTTGAGCCTGTAACCATTGGGCTGTATCTCCATATTGTAAAAAAAGTGGGATGCATACTTTAAGTAGAGAATCTTTGGGCTTTTGAGTTTTCCACAATGTGG
>USSR01000631.1 GCA_900557355.1 uncultured Bacteroides sp. | reverse complement strand
CGGCAAACCTACTTTGCGGTCGATGAGGTCGAGTAGGGAGCCGATACTGCGGTCCAGGCGTACGTATGTATCCTGCATTTCCATGGCACACTCCTGCGTACTCTTATGATTGTAGTTTCCTGCATAATAAGTCAGTGCCAGCAAATCCGGTATCTCATCTTTGGCAAGCGTACTCTTTTCCAGAAGTTCCTCTGTGAGTAAGTTTACCTCATCATTGATGAAGGGACTGGTAATCAGCCGGCGGAATTTATTGATCCGTTCGCTGTCGAACTTATATTTAAAGGGTTGGTCCCGCCATTCGGGCAGGAACGTATATCTATTTATAGGATGTATCGGTTCCCACACCATATCGCGGATGCGAAAATCGGGTGATTGCCGTTCATTGTATTGGCTTACCCACCATGGGAATTCGCTGTAATATGTAGTACTGCACCACTTACCAGTATTTTCATTCAACCAGAAAGCACCGTTTCCGGAGTGTCCGGCGGCAAGGATAGCTGCATCGCGCGAGGGGGCAATGGCATATACCATACCTTTGTTGCGGGTAGCTACTTTCAGTTCATCGGCAATGGTGGAAGTCAGTAGTTGGGAAGGAGAGGAACTCTCGTCGGTGAAGTTCCCCATAAAAGCGGGGTCGTCCACACAGTTCATCGGGCGCAATGTATTGGTATTCATCCATTGCTGGGAGATGATGCCGTTCATTGAAGGCGTCGTACCGCTGTAGATGGCGGCAATGGCAGAGGCGCGGTCTGTTCCGCTGAAGGGAAACTCGGTTTGATAGAAAACCTTGCCTTCGCGCATCAGTCTTTTGAACCCTTTTTCTCCGTATAGGGAAGAGAATGCTTCCATGTAGTCGGTGCGCAGCTGGTCAATCGTCAACGTTACCACTAATTTTGGAGTGGCAGGCAGCGGTTGGGCTTGCAGACCGGTGAAAGTTAATGCGAGTATGGAAGTTATCAGTCCCTTTTTCATTTATCTTTTTTTCGATGTCAAAATAAGATTGCTTGCTGAACGTACCAGCAAACAAAGTGCCAAAGGTAATACAGCTAAGTCAAATCTTTGCGGTATTATCGCCCAAAGCAGTATAAAAAGTGTTAAAACGATAAAATTAAGTACCATGTACCGACTTTTCTGCCGTTTTCTCACCTTATTTATCATCCACGGGAGGCAGAATAGGTGCAACGGGTGGAATACAAACAGCAAATAATTGGGGCTTACTGCCGGATGTTGGGAGAACAAAGCCAGGAAAGTAAGGATACATCCGGCTATTCCGGCACAGAAGAACAGGATTAAATCCAGGCCCCAGAGAGTTTTCTGGCGTCGGATACCGTAGATAGTGGCGGCAGTTACCAGGATGAACAGCAGCAAGGCCGATTGCATAGGAGTAATGCCACCGGAGCGGTGGTCGGCAGCTGTCAGTCCGGTTTCTACAATTTTCTCTTCAGAGGATACCAGCGGGCGTGCTTTTCCCTCTTTATTTATGATTTGGGCAGTATTGAAGTACTCCTGCACATAGAAGGGAACGAACATCATCAGCCTCCGGTTGATAGGCTTGTCAGCTTCGCTACCCATACACATATCCATGCCAAAACGTGACCAAGGATGCCCCTCGCTGTATTTATGCAGTAAATCACGGAAAGAGATTCCCGTGTCATTGTCGGTCATATTGTCAGCATATTGCAGGGAGCCGTCAATGGCTTTCTCTATTTGGTCGCGCGGTCGGGTGGCGCAGTTGTCGTAAAAGAAGTTGTAACGATACTCACGGTTTTCCGGGCGATAGTTTTCCTGAAGCAGATTAAACAGATGTTCCTTTTCGTCCGGAGTGAGGTTCAGTGTTTGTTGCCATACGTCCCGCCCCAGGTAGTTGTATTCGGCTACAAAGTGCTCGTAATTGGTAACTCCTAACTGGTAGTCCGTCTCTCCCAAAGCGAAGCGGAGAATGAAGTTGGGGGCATTGAAATTGAACATGCCATAGTTGAAAACAGCGTCGATATTCCGGGTAAAGTTTTCGTAGCGGATGGCAGTATGCCCGAAAAGAGAATATATTTCTCCACCCGAGGCGCAGGTCAGCAGGCTGATGCGGATCGAGTCAGCACGTTGTGCCTTCATGTTGAAAGCACAAAAAACTCCTAAAATCAGTAGAAGGATCGTTCGTTTCATTTCGGTGCAAAGATAAGCAAACTAAGAGCAGAATAAAATGAATTTATTTATTTTTTATGTTGAAGTGCCGTTAATCTTGGGGGACTGTAGATTTCCCTTCATTTTCTTGGTAAAGATAGTATAATCCATTCTCTTTGCAAAATGCTTGGAATTAAAGATGATTAACGGTGAAATTTTGCTGTATTGTTTACAGTTTGCTACATTTGTGCGATTTCTTCTCAGCCCACCCAAAAGAACGATTTCGGTTATCGCTATGTCGATGAGCATTTTGAGAAAGACAGGATTACTGATTATTAACTTGTTAAACTAAAATGCTGGAAACTAAAATCGTTTACTATGTTTACCCCTTTGACCATCGCCATTTTCAGTGGTGCATTGTCCCCTTCCTGTAGAGGGGCAACGCTACGTTTCCGAGCGGCTTCAGCAGTCCGTTCGAAAGCTGATGAACTTGCCCGGCTCGTTGGACGGGTTGACCGATCAGTTGAAGGGGATATTGTCCGACTGGCAGGTTGAGTTACCGGTTCCCTCTTTCCTCTTCCTTTCTTCCACGTCCCCTTTTTCTGACTTTGATGCTACTGCTGTCCTTTGCCGCTTGCGGGTAGAAGAGATGGAGTATGTAGCTACGGTGTCTTATGGTGAGCAACAGTCCACTCCCCGTTATTATTTTTATAAAGCTCTTCTTCAGGCCGAAGCCCGGTGGCTGAATCTGTTGCTGAAAGATCGAATCAGTAGGATGAACGATTGCCTGAACGATCTTTGTTTCCAGCAATATGCCGGACACTTGCACTACAATGAAGGGCGTGGTGCTTCCCATTGGATTATCCGCAAACAGAAAGAGCGTTGCCTCGCCTTCCTCAACCTGCTGATAACGCACGATATGAGCCTTCCACGCCAGTTGCGTAGCTATCTGCTTCGCCAGCAGGAACTTTATGAGGAAAACTATTCACGGGCCTTCATTTCCATACAACCCAGCGAAAGACTCTCTTTCGTTCCTTCACGTCCGCTCGGGGCGAAGCTTCCGGATGAGGGGGAGATACATGCTTTTCTGGCCTTCCTTTATCGTGTGACGGACGGCAACGGGGCTTATTTGGTGACTCCTGAACATGTACAGTGGTTGGAAGATGCTTTTCTCTTGTTCTTGCAGAGCGGCCAGGTTGCAATGATTCACCGGAACAGGGTGAAAGTCCTGCGAAACTATATCGGGGTGCTTTACGGTCTTTTCTTTCATTACCAGCAGCGTAGAGGAGGATGGGATAAACAGGCGTATGCTGCTTTCCTTGCATCTATTTTCGATGTGGATGTGCAGCCCGAGAATCTGATAAGTAACAGTAAAAGGTATATAGAAGCCTACGAGAAGTTTGCCGAAAAAGAGAAACTTCGCTTCACTTCTTGATGATTCGTTGACGAAACTGTTTCGTCAACGAATTTTTTTTAAGAATTTCTGCTTAAAAAAAAGACATGGCAGCCGCTGGTATGTATCGTTTTGTATTACAGGATTTTTCTAATTAAAGATTCTATATAATGGAATTTGTGAGGCTGTTGCTTTGACGATACATCTCGTCAAGCTCACGTCAATTCAAACTCTTTTTCCTTTGCCTCCCGACAAACGGAAAAAGAATATGAAACAGAATCCACTATTTTCAGAAAAGCTGGAGCAGGTACATGATAACCTGCTCAGCTTGGCACGCTTGTTGGAACGTGCCAACGTGACTCCCCGTCCCCAGATTGCCAAAGACTGGGTAGATGGGCAAGAGGTGATGAATGCGCTGCACATCAGTCAACGCACCTTGCAGAACTTACGCGATAACGGTACATTGGGATACACCACCCTGGGCAAGAAGTATTTCTACCGTATCCGGGAAATTGACGACCTGCTGCAAAACAACTATGTAATGTATAAACTCAGTGCACTGGGCAAGCATGAGAAGAACCCGGTTACTGATAATGGGAAAGGAGGCAGCAGATGAATCGCTTCAGCTTTTTCCTGGCTCCCGTCAGCAACGCGGTGCCCCACAAGACGGTCT
>USSR01000630.1 GCA_900557355.1 uncultured Bacteroides sp. | reverse complement strand
AGCATCAGCTCCAAAGTTTAAAAAGATTACAGCTATATTTCTGTAGATTAGAACAGTCAAGAACAGGAATATCTATAAATGATATGAAGGATAGACTAGTTGCAGATGGATATGATAAAGATAAGATTGAACAGCAGTTATATCAGTTGGGATATGAGCGGGGTGCAAGTATAAGGGAAGAAAAATACAAAGTATTAGAAAAAAGAAAATATGAGGTCGATGATACATTTCCGAAGATAACAAAAGCCTCATTTAAGGATGATCATATACCGGAGTCAATAACGCAAATTACATATACCATTGATTTGGATGGCTTGGAATATACTGTATGGTGATCCCGGGAGAAAAGAAATGTTTAGAGTAATTGAAACTTTTAGTGGAATTGGCAGTCAGGCAAAAGCATTAACAAGAATTGGAAAACCTTTTGAAATTGTAAATACTGCAGATTGGGATATTAACGCAATACTGGCATATTGTCTGATACATAAAGGCAAAATTGATATTAATAAATATGCAGATATTTCAGATGAAGATGTTACAAATTTTTTAAAAGGTTTATCGCTGAGTTCCGATGGAAAGAAACCTATGAGTGATGAGGCGTTTAGGCGAATGCCAATGCATTTGAAACGAAGATTGTATGCAGCAATAAAAGAAACAAGAAATATGGTAAGTATTACGGATGTTATGGGAAGTGATATACCCGACAATATTGATTTGTTCACATATTCATTTCCTTGTCAGGATATATCATTATGTGGATGCTGGCATGGGAATAAAAGTGGAATAGCAAGGGATGCACATAATCGTTCTGGTATGCTTTGGGAAGTTGAACGTATATTGCTTGAAATGAATGAAATGGGAAAAGAATTACCTCGCTTTCTGCTTATGGAAAACGTGACTAATATTCTGTCAAAACCACATGCTGCAGATTTTGGTGATTGGAAGGAAACTTTAGAAAATCTGGGATATTATAATAAAATATATAGGCTTAATGCTCAAAATTTTGGTATTCCTCAAAAAAGAGAAAGAGCGTATATGATCAGTATATTGTGCAAAAATAATGCAGAAACGATAGCCCAAGTAGAAAAGTACTTTGAAGAACATAATTTGGAAAAGGATGAAGCAACGCGTTTAAAGCAAAGGAATTTAAGGTTAAAAGACATTCTTTGTTTAGATTACGATGATGTTCCCCGATATAAGGAAGAAGCTGATGCAAGTAAACCTAATGATACGCCTTCCAGAAGAAAAATATGGGAAGATAATGAATTGTTGTATGATGGAAAAGAGATTAGGGACATCGTTGTTAATACAGTAACGACAAAGCAGGACCGTAATCCTAATTCCGGCTTGATTATTTATAAGAATCGGGCAAGAGGAAAGACAAAATGGAGATATCTGACTCCAAGAGAGTGCTTTAAGTTGATGGGATTTGATGAATCGGATTTTGACAGGATAATTAGTGATAATCCTATGGTAACAAAGAACAGATATTTGTATTCAACAGAGAAGCTTATTAAACTGGCAGGTAATAGTATCGTGGTTGATGTTTTGGAAGCTATTTTCCGACAGATAATGGATATTAATGGGAAGATTTTAGGTGAAAGAAAATGACAATAAATCAGAAAAAGTCTTTAGTGGCATTTTACATTTCAAAGTTTAATGATGATGCATTTCGTGAATTGGGATATAGTGGACCGGTGTCAAAAGCGATGGATGACTTATCAGTACGAATTACCGGTCCGGGTGTTGAACCTAATGCTTATTTAAGACGAAGACGGGATGAATTTGATGTGTTTTTTGATAATGGAAGAGCTGGACAACATAACAGAAAACCAACAGCGACTGTAACAGAACTTTATGAGCAATGGGATGTAATGGAGTTTAAAGAAATAACAGAAATTGTGAAATCAGTTTTGGATGGAACAATGGAAGAAACTCAGGTGATAAATTTAGATGTTGATGGAGAAAAAGTTTCAGAATATGATGTTGAACAGTATTTAAACTTTGATGATAATACAGCAGCATTAAATAAGACGGTAAAATCTGTGATAGAACGTACCTATTCTAAAAAGAAAGTAAATATGTTAAAGCGTCTATATGCGTATAGATGTCAGATATGTGGTCAAAATATCGGTGAAGAACATGGCGTTAATATTGCGGAAGCTCATCATATTAAGTATTTTTCAAAGAGTGTTGATAATTCATCAGATAATCTTCTTATATTGTGTCCAAATCATCATAGTCTGATTCATGTATTAAATCCAAAATTTGATTATGATGAATTACAGTATATTTATCCAGACGGAAAGACTGATAAAATTATATTGGATTTGCATCTGACTCATGGTAAGGAGGAAGAATAAAAATGACAATATCTGAGCAAATAAAAGTATTATGTGTCAGACAGAAAATAAGTCTGGCAGAGTTGGCAAGGAGATTGGGAACAACACCTCAAAATTTTAATGCAAAACTGAAAAGAGAAAGTTTTACTGTGGCAGAGCTTGAGGATATAGCAGAAGCCGCGGGAGTTACTTTTGAAAGAAGTTTTGTGTTGGATGATGGAGACACAGTATAAGAAGGTGATATATATGGCGGATGTTTTGACTAAAGATCCGATCTATAAAAACATGAAAAATATTCATGGAAAGGATACTAAAATTGAAATTATCCTTAGAAAAGCTTTATGGGCAAAAGGTTATCGGTACCGGAAGAATTATAAAAAGTTACCGGGAAATCCGGATATTGTGTTGACAAAATATAAGATAGCAATTTTCTGTGACGGAGAATTTTTCCATGGAAAGGACTGGGAAGTATTAAAACCCAGGCTGGAGAAGAGCAATAACAGTGAATTTTGGATAAGTAAGATATCTAGAAACAGAGAGAGGGATGATGAGGTAAACAAAAGATTGTTGTTTGAAGGGTGGACTGTTATCCGATTTTGGGGTGATGATATTAAGAAGCATACGGATGAGTGTGTGAAGGTTGTCGAGGAGGCAATATTTGATTTGAATTTTGATGAAAGTGAAGACTTTAATTAAGAATAAAGTCTGAGTTATAATTTAAATAGAAAAAATGAGACTAATAGATAGCAGTTCTATTTTAGGAAAGGTGGATATTTGCATGGATTATAAAAGCAAAGTGAAAGAGCTAATTGAATATCCTAGAGAAGCGAATTGGTATGAATTCAAGACCAACTGGTATGAGCCAGCAGGAATTGGTGAATATATTTCTTCGTTGTCAAATGCTGCCGCATTGGAAGGGCGCGAAGCCGGATATTTGGTATGGGGAGTAGACAATGATACTCATGAAATTATTGGAACAACTTTTGATTATACGGTTGATGTAAAGAATGAGCCACTAGAGCATTATTTGGCAAGACAGGTTTTTCCGGATAACAATTTTTCATTTCACGAAATTACAGTAGAAGGAAAAAGGGTTGTCATTTTAGATATACCTGCAGCAACTAAAGTACCGACCAGTTTTGATAATAACAGATATTTACGCATTGGATCCAGTAAAGTAAATCTGAATAAATACCCAGAGCGTGAGTCGAACCTATTTCATGTATTGCGTGTTGGGCTACCTACGATTTGTAATACAGAATCGGAGAATCAAGAATTAACATTTGATAAATTGTTTGTATATTATGCATCAAAGGGAATTACACTAAATAAAAGAACTTTTAAGAAGAATCTTGGCTTTTTGCTGGACAATGGGAAATATAATATGTTGGCGCAGTTAATGTCAGATAATAGCGGCATTCCGATACGTTTTGCAATTTTTAAAGGTAAAGATAAAACATCCACGATGTATTCTGTTCGTGAATTCGGAAATACCTGCTTGCTGATGTCGTTAGATAAAGTTCTTGAGTATGGTGGTGTACTGAATGTTCCACAGGCAGATGAACGAGAAAGAATAGTGGAGAGAAAAGAGATTCCTCTATTTGATGAAGAGGCATTCCGAGAAGCAATGATAAATGCATTTGTGCATAATCAGTGGACAACGGGGAATGCGCCAATGATAACAGCGTTTTCTGACAGAATAGAGATTTTATCCAGAGGAACAATTCCTCCGGGACAGACAATGGAAGGATTTTTCGCGGGTGAATCTGTACCGGTAAATCAAAAATTATCAGATATGTTATTGCAACTGCACATAAGTGAGCGTACAGGTCGTGGAGTCCCAAATC
>USSR01000629.1 GCA_900557355.1 uncultured Bacteroides sp. | reverse complement strand
ATGAACAAGTTCAAGTTCGGTGGCATCGACAAGGAAGGTATCTATATTGATGAGAATGCTATGCGTATGTGTTATTCTCACCGCCGTATCTTCTCGCAACTCATTGGCCAGTTGATACGCGAAGGCAAGACGGATAAGGCCAAAGCAGCCTTGGAGTACGCCGAGAAGATGATTCCTGCCTATAACGTACCTTATGACTGGCAAAATGGTGCTATGCAAATGGCAGAAGCATACTATCAGTTGGGTGAAAAAGAGAAAGGCGACAACATCATGAAGGCACTTGCCGATAAAGCTGTGGAATACCTCACATGGTATCTGAGTCTGGATGACCAACGCTTTGCAATGTCCAGCCATGAAGTTGTTGACTATCAACTGCCTATCCTCAGCACAGAAGTTAAACTCATGCAGAAGTATAACTCCGAACTGGCTCCTGTATACGACAGCAAGCTGAACGAGCTATACCAAATGTGTGTTGACCGGATGAAATAAAAAACAGCGATTAGCGGTTAGTGATCAATGATTAGCGGTTGTGCCCTAACATTCACCCTAACCGCTAATCTCTTATCACTAACCGCTAACTACTAATCACTTATCACTAATCGCTAATCACTAACAATCGTGTTTATAGAACAACCTCCTGAGTTTGTCCGAAAGTTATACCCCGGTGCCATCTGGCGAATGGACCCTAACGAAAAAGCCGTTTACCTGACTTTTGATGACGGCCCCATTCCCGAAGTAACCCCTTGGGTACTTGAATTATTGGATAAACACAATATTAAAGCCACCTTCTTCATGGTGGGAGACAATATACGTAAGCATCCTGATGTATTTCAGATGGTAATAGACCGAGGACACCGCATTGGCAACCATACTTTCAATCATATTCGCGGATTTGAGTATTTGTCTGATAATTACCTTGCCAATACAGACAAAGCAAACGAACTGATGAAAACAGACCTCTTCCGCCCGCCACACGGGCATATGCGTTGGGGACAATATTTCGTATTAAAAAGACGCTATAAAATTGTAATGTGGGATTTAGTAACCCGTGATTACAGTAAGAAGTTACGTGGTCCGCAAGTACTTGCCAATGTGATGAGATATGCAAGAAATGGCTCTATTATCACTTTCCATGATTCATTAAAATCCTGGAATAACGGAAACCTGCAATATGCATTGCCACGGGCACTTGATTTTCTGGAAGAAGAAGGATACGAGTTTAAGTTATTGTAATCCTAATTACATAGTTATATAAAAAAATGATCTCCGAATAGAAAATATTCAGAGGGCATTTTTATTCTATACAGTATCGATTACTTAATTGTCACCGTCAACGGATTGCGTACTTGCTGAGCATAATTTGCCATATATGCATTCCATGCTTCCGGAGTCTTGATGTCAGCCTTATCCCAAGCTGCACCCCAGTAGTAAACATACTCTGAACCCGGTTCGTAATCACTGATAGCCAGTACATGACCATCGGCACCACCGCGCAGTTCATTCTTCTCCTTTTCAGGGAAAAGCAACGATTTAGCTTCTTTTACAGTAGCCGGGAAAGCAGCACCTACGAAGATCTTACCATTGTTATTATTCACATTATCCGTAGGATCTACATAAGTGATATAACCGTTAGCAGCATCAGCTACTACAGCACCATCCGGTTCGTGCAATACGATACCAGCAACTACCGGAGTAGTTTCTTTCAGGTTATCATAAACCACAACTGTTTTATTCAAATGAGAACCTGCATCCAACGTGATAACACGTGTTTCAACTACTGTAGAGTCTCCCTTGATGTTCAGCGGATTATAAACCAGCTTCACAGTGAAACGCAGCGGACCATTGTCCAGAATATCCTGTGTTGCATAGCAATAAGGATATACGATTTCACCATCGGGCATCAGAGCAGCAGTACCACCACCCAGTGTAGGACCTACTTTATAACAGTCTAGGCCGTTTCCATGATCTACGTGATAAGAAACTGATTTATACAATTCCTGTGCAGCTTTCGGGTCAGTCTTCTTCAGTTCAGCAATCTTAGCTTTGGTCTCCGGGTTCAATTCGCTTGCATAACGAGCTTCTACAACTGGTTCAGTAGTATTGTACTTTGTCCAAACATCATAACCGAAGGCACGTTCACCACTCTTTTGCAAAGCAGGACCATAGGTACGGAAAGCAACCAAGTCGTTTTCCCAAGCTACGTCATCCACACGTTCAGGATAATATCTACCACAAGCCTTTACAGCGAAATTCTCAGGTGTTCCTGCCTGGATAGTATAGACAGCTGTACCATTCGCAGCTACGCTTGCAGGGAAAATTACTTTTTCATCATAAGTAATCTGATAGGGGACTTGTTGTCCGTCAGCATTCAGAACCACAATCTGAGCTGTGTCAGCCAGTTTCAGTTGGTTAGAGATGTCACTCATAGCCACTTCAACCATTTCATTGGAACGCTCCATTGCTAAAGGATTACTTACCGTTACAGTAACCACATCCTTAGTGTTGGTGCAGGCAAAACATACAAATGCTGTTGCCAGTAAAAGGAATAACTTTTTCATATTGCTTAATCAATTGATAATTGAAAACGGATAATAAAGATATAAATAATGGGAAAAATGGATAACTGACAGCATCAATTATCCATTTCCCATTATCTATTCATATACTTATTTAGGCTGTTTGCCAATGTAAGCCAAGATACCACCGTCAACGTAGAGTACGTGACCGTTTACGAAGTCAGAAGCGTCGGAAGCCAGGAATACGGCAGGACCCATCAAATCTTCAGGAGTACCCCAACGTGCAGCCGGAGTCTTAGCAACGATAAATGCATCAAACGGGTGACGAGAACCATCAGCTTGCGGTTCACGAAGCGGTGCAGTCTGCGGAGTAGCAATGTAACCCGGACCGATACCATTACACTGGATGTTATATTCACCGTATTCAGAAGCGATGTTACGAGTCAGCATCTTCAAGCCACCCTTAGCAGCAGCATAAGCAGATACAGTTTCACGGCCCAACTCACTCATCATAGAGCAGATGTTGATAATCTTGCCGTGACCTTTCTTTATCATAGAAGGAATAACGGCTTTTGATACGATAAACGGAGCATTCAAGTCTACATCAATCACCTGACGGAATTCAGCAGCAGACATTTCGTGCATCGGAATACGCTTGATGATACCTGCGTTGTTTACCAGAATATCAATCACGCCCACTTCTTTCTCAATCTGGGCAACCATAGCATTCACCTGCTCTTCATTCGTTACGTCGCATACATAACCTTTAGCGTCGATACCTTCAGCTTTGTAAGCAGCCAAACCTTTGTCTACTAATTCTTGTTTAATGTCGTTGAACACGATTTTGGCACCGGCTTGTGCGTAAGCAGTTGCCAAAGCGAAACCAATTCCATAAGAAGCACCGGTTACAAGTGCTACTTTGCCTTCTAATGAAAAGTTTACCATAATTTATTTACTTAGGTTTAATAGTTATTTGTTTCTAATTTACGATTCAGAGTCGTGATTTACTCAATATATTACTTCAGGTCGGTAATCAAAGAGAAATCCTGATCTCCATAATCCAGGTTTTCACCGCCCATACCCCAAATAAAGGTATAGTTGTGAGTAGCGGCAGCAGAGTGAATAGACCATTCAGGAGACAATACAGCCTGATCGCCCTTCATCCATACATGGCGGGTTTCATCAACTTCACCCATGAAATGGCAAACGGCATGGTCTTCAGGCACTTCAAAATAGAAATAAGCTTCCATACGACGGCTATGAACGTGTGCCGGCATTGTATTCCATACACTACCCGGAGCAAGTTCTGTCATACCCATCTGTAACTGGCAGGTCGGCAATACCTGATTAACCAACATCTTATTAATATTACGGTGGTTGGAACCTTCCAGACTACCCATTTCAGCAACTACTGCATCAGCTTTCGTCACTTTCTTATCAGGATAGTTACGGTGAGCAGTCAGTGAGTTGAAATAGAATTTAGCAGGATTCTTTTCGTCCTTGCTTTCAAAGGTCACTTCACGGTCACCTGAGCCCAAATAAAGAGCTTCTTTATAATTCAATTCGAATACAGCGTCTCCGGCTTTTACTACACCAGGACCACCTACGTTATAGATACCCATTTCACGACGAGTCAGGAAGAACGGAGCTTTCAGCGGATCGATAGCTTCCAGCTTCATT
>USSR01000628.1 GCA_900557355.1 uncultured Bacteroides sp. | reverse complement strand
TTCTTTCCGGTAATTTGACAAATCTTCGACATTTCTATCTTATTTTTATAGTTTTTATCTATACTTATTTCAAACAGAGCGCAAAGTAAGTACTTTTATCGATACCAAACAAGTTTTTCATAAAATAATTCATTGTCTGATAGCATTTTTTCTTCATTTTAAGCACTCACAGAGCATCATTAGAGCATTTCGAATGGCTTTTTGTACATTTCCACCCCTTCCATCATCTCCCTCTTGTCTGAATGTTACAATTTCATTTTTATAGGCAGCAGCAATCCATACCGTTCCGACAGGCTTTTCCGCAGTTCCCCCTCCGGGGCCTGCAATTCCTGATGTAGCGACAGCGCAATCTGTTTTCAACGCTTTCATCGCACCTTTTACCATCTCGATAACAGTCTCCCGACTGACAGCTCCATATTTCTCCAAAGTTTCAGCAGAGACATGGAGCAGAGACATCTTTACCTCATTAGAATATGCCACAATCCCTCCGTTAAAGTATTCCGAGCTCCCTGGAACTGAAGTCACCAAAGCTGCAATACTGCCTCCTGTACAACTTTCTGCGGTGGAAAGGGACAAATTCTTCGATTTTAATAACTCCCCAATCTTTTCTTCCAGCTTCATATACCTTATTATATATATTATTTCTGTATTTTGTTCTACTTTTCCTCTCCATATCACCAAATCCGTATCAACTCCGTGTTTGCTCCGTATCTATACACTTGGACTTGGTATGGAGTTGGTATGGACCAGACACGGACTTGGTACGGTACAGGTAAGAAGATGTTCTAAAATTCCTTTTACTGCAACGTGACACGTGAGTAAGCCGGTGCATCTATCGAACAGAAATCTTTATCCTGATATTTGAAATAACCTGTAATCGCAATCATAGCGGCATTATCCGTCGTATAGCTGAACTTGGGAATAAAAATCTTCCACCCATACTTTTCAGCATGTTCACGAAAGGCATTGCGCAAGCCATTATTAGCAGAAACACCACCAGCCACGGCTACTTGCTTTATCCTATATTCTTTAGCAGCCTTGCGGAGCTTATCCATCAGGATATCCACTACGGTAGCTTCGAGCGAAGCCGCCAAATCTACCTTGTGATGCTCGATGAAATCGGGGTCTTCCTTTATCCAGTCACGCAAAGAATACAGGAATGAGGTTTTCAAACCGCTGAAACTATAATCTAATCCAGGGATATGAGGTTTGCTAAAAGTAAATGCCTTCGGATTTCCCTGACGGGCCAACTTATCAATAATCGGACCACCGGGATACCCCAATCCCATTACCTTCGAACACTTGTCGATGGCTTCTCCAGCAGCATCATCAATCGTCTGCCCTAAAATCTCCATATCATTGTATGCCTTTACCAGGATAATTTGCGAATTTCCTCCCGATACAAGCAAGCAAAGGAAAGGAAATTCAGGCTGAGTATTCTCTTCACCTTCTGCTTTAATAAAATGGGCTAACACATGACCTGTCAAATGATTAACATCAATCATAGGAATACCTAAAGAACGAGCAAAACCTTTGGCAAATGACACACCTACCAACAAAGAGCCCATCAATCCCGGTCCTCTGGTAAACGCCACTGCACTCAATTCTTCCTTAGTCACTCCAGCGCGTTTCAATGCTTCATGCACCACCGGAACTATGTTTTGCTGATGTGCACGTGAAGCTAATTCGGGAACTACACCGCCATAGGCTTCATGCACCGCCTGACTGGAAACGACGTTTGATAGCAGATATCCATCTTTGATGACGGCAGCAGAGGTGTCGTCGCAAGAGCTTTCTATTCCTAAAATTATTGTACTCATATCGTTATTTACGTTTAAACGCTGCAAAAGTAATGATAAAAGTAGGATTGATAACGTATTATTTCATATTTTTGTTGGCTAATTCAAACAAACCGCCTATCAGAAAGTTAAAAAAGACAGTTCGCTGGGTGCTCGGTATTATACTTAGTTTGTATATCGGGACTATATTGTTGTTGAACATTCCTTACGTTCAGCGACAAATATCTGTGTTGGTTGCAAACGAATTGGCTAACGTTCTGGGCACACAATTGACCATCGGGCGGATAAATATGGGACTGCTAAACCGCATCATAATTGATGACTTATTATTGAATGACCAGTCCGATAAAGAAATGCTGAAGATATCCCGTCTTTCAGCTAAATTCGATATATTACCCCTATTCAAGGGAAAAGTTTCCATCAGTAACGTGCAGTTATTTGGTTTTAACATCAATCTGGAAAAGAAAACACCGGAAGATATACCCAATTTCCAGTTCGTACTTGATGCATTTGCCTCTAAAGATACCATCAAAAAAGAAAGTAATCTGGATATCCGCATCAATTCTTTATTGATACGGCGCGGCAAGCTGTCCTACAATGTGCTGTCGGCAGAAGAAACACCGGGAAAGTTCAATGCACAGCACATACAGCTACGTAACATTATTGCCAATATCTCCTTAAAAGCACTTCAAAATGATTCTATAAATGCTGCTATCAAACGTTTAAGTATAGAAGAAGAAAATTCCGGATTTGAGTTAAAGAGGCTGAGCTTAAAGGTTGTTGCAAATAATCAGAAGATGAATATCGAGAATTTTGCAATCGACCTGCCCAATACTTCACTTGCCATGGACACCATACGTATGGAATATGACAGTCTGGGGGCTTTTGGCAATTTTGCTAATGACGTGCACTTCTCGTTCCGTATGCTGCCTTCAGATATCGTACTTCGTGATTTGGCAGCATTTGTTCCCGCATTTTCTCCTTTTAAAGAAAAGCTGCAAATAGCTGTAGAAACAAACGGTACCATTAACCAGCTGAACTGTCCCCACCTGTCAATCACAGGAGGACCGCATTTCCGTTTGAGAGGAGATGTATCTTTACAAGATCTATCCCGCCCTCAGGATGCATTTGTATTTGGTAACCTGTCCAATTTATATGCCGATCCGGAAGGGGTTGCTTTTTTTGTACGCAACTTGAGTAAGAATTACGAGGGTGTTCCTCCTATATTACAACGTTTGGGCACCATTTCATTTCATGGAGAAGTATCAGGCTATTTCACGGACATCGTAACTTATGGTTTGATATACACAGACATTGGCTCCATCAAGACAGACTTGAAAATAAGTTCAGATAAAGAAAAAGGTTATTTTGCATATTCGGGCGCCGTAAAGACTGAAGAACTCGAATTGGGCAATATGCTGGATAACGAAAAGCTGGGAAAAGTAACTTTCAATCTTGACATTGAAGGCAGCCACTATGAAAATCAATACCCTTCCATTGTGATGAAAGGATTGATTGCTTCCATCGACTATAGTGATTATAATTATGAGAATATCACATTGGACGGAGAATACAAACAAGGCGGTTTCAATGGAAAAGTAGCACTGGATGACGAGAATGGTTCTATTCTGCTGAACGGTAATATCAATACCGTCAGCCGTATACCGACTTTCAACTTTTACGCCAGCATTCGCAATGTGCGTCCGCACGAACTCCACCTAACCCCCAAATATGAGGATACGGAACTTTCAGTTCAATTAACAGCCGACTTCACAGGTGGATCTATTGATGAAATGAATGGAGAAATCAATATCGACAGTCTGCAATTCACTGCACCCGATAAGGAGTATTTTCTGGATAACCTGAAAATCGCTGCCAGCCAGAGGGATAGTTCTCATAAGCAACTGACAGTAACCTCTAATTTCCTGAATGCAAGCATCGAGGGGGATTATTCCTATCGTACCCTGCCTGCCAGTGTAATGAATATCATGCGGAAATACATTCCCGCTCTGATATTACCGGACAAGAAACCCATAGAAAGCGAGAATAATTTCCATTTTGATGTAAACATCTTCAATACGGATTTATTGTCCACTGTATTCAATGTTCCCATTAAAATCTATACACACTCTACTCTAAAAGGTTATTTCAATGACAAAGCGCAACGCTTGCGGGTAGAGGGCTATTTTCCACGTCTGCGTTATGGAGATAAATTCATTGAATCCGGAATGCTATTATGCGAAAATCCGGGTGACAAAATTCATGCCCGGCTGCGCTTCAATAACCGCAAACCGACAGGTGCAATAAACATTGCATTGGAAGCTCAGGCCAAAGACGACCTTATTCAGACTTCCCTAAATTGGGGTAACAGTAGTTCCGTCACCTATAGTGGCAAATT
>USSR01000627.1 GCA_900557355.1 uncultured Bacteroides sp. | reverse complement strand
GACTTTGTAACCTCTTGCTTGTAGCAATTTACCAATGGATGAGGCGATGATACCTTTACCTAAAGATGAGGCAACGCCACCGGTGACGAAAATATACTTTGTTTCTCCCACAGCTATACTGTTTTTAATATTATTGTTTTGTTTTGGTGCGATGTACACATTTGTGTATCTATCTGTCTACACGTGAGACTTAAAAAGCGCAAAATTACAAAAAAAAGAGGAAGTACATAAAGTTTCGGCGAAACAATTATAAAAAAAGCATGTTTTCTTTTTCTTTCTCTATTTCTATGTTTTCTAAACATTTTAATTTAATTTTGCGCTCAAAACATAGATTTTAGGGCGTTATGAAGAATAAATTTTTATCTTTATGGGCAATCGCTGTGCTTTTTTCTTCGTCGGCTATGGCGCAGAATTCGGTGAAGCCTGTATTAAAAACCGGTGAAAAAACGGCTGTAGTACAAGCGGATACTTTATCGGACTTAATGAAGCAATATTTTGTTTTAAAGTTGAAGCCGGGAAGTGCTATCCCAGAATTGGATACAGTTTCCATATCCTATGAAAAACATTTGGGAGTATTAAATTACCTGAATGATCCTTCCACTCCGGAGCGTTACATTGCGGACAATCCTGATTATTACCGCTTGTTTATCCCGTTGACTTATTATAATTCTCCCATGGAGAGCATTTCAACATTGAAATGGAAATTCCAGCCTTTTGATACAGCAAAAACTTCTGTAAAGGAACCATTGTTGTTTGATGAAGCTCCTTTTACTTCGAAGAAACGTGCCAATGAAGTGGTGGACCGTGCGCTGTTATATCTTTATGCTAATGAGAATCCGCCTAAGATTGTGGCATGGGAAGATGAATTAATGCAGGTGAAAAGTTTCACGGATAATATTGAAAAAGAAGTTTCATCTAAACCTTCTGTCCTGAAATTATTTGTCCAGGAAGATATGGCCAATGTAAAAGAGGATGCAGAGGTTGTGATCCATAAGCCCAATTGGTGGGTGACGGGTGGAAGTGGTTCTTTGCAGATTACTCAAAACTATATTTCTGACAACTGGTATAAAGGTGGTGAAAGTACAAACTCTTTTTTGGCGAATCTGCAATTGTTTGCTAATTATAATGATCGCGAGAAAGTGCAGTGGGAAAATATGTTGGAGGCCAAGTTAGGTTTTGGTTCCACTCCTTCGGACAAGTATCACGATTATCTGGTAAACACTGACCTGCTACGCTTGTATAGTAAAATGGGTATTCAGGCAGCTTCTAATTGGTACTATACCATTTCAACAGAATTTAAAACCCAGTTCTGCCATGGTTATAAGGCGAACAGCGAAAAGTTAGTTTCAGCTTTCTTTGCTCCGGCGGATTTATCCACCAGTGTCGGTATGGACTACAAGTTGAAGAAGAAAAAGTTTAGTCTGTCTGTTTTTATGGCTCCGTTGACTTGGACGATGCGTTATATAGGCAATAAAGATGTGAATGAGGTGGACTTCGGTTTGGAGGAAGGCAAGTGTGTACGTCACAACTGGGGTTCGCAAATACAACCCACATTGGAGTGGACCATCATTCCTTCCATCGTATTGAATTCCCGTCTGAATTATCTGACCAGCTACGAATGGACTCGTGTAGAATGGGAGAATACGATCAATTTCATATTGAACCGTTATCTTTCTACAAAATTGTATGTACATGCACGTTATGATGACAGTAGCAAGCCGACTACAGGAGATAGTCACTTCCAGGTGAATGAAATTCTGAGTTTTGGTATTAATTATAAGTGGTAATTATAAATACTTGATCTAAATAATGAAGCTGCTTCCTTTTGGGGGTAGCTTTATTTATAATATCCCTCCATTAGTGGAATTAATGGCTTCCTTTCCGTGCCCGAAAAGGAAGCAAGGCCGGAGTTGGGCAATATCCGGTCCGTACCAACTCCGTACCAAATTCGGTTGAAGGTACCTCTATCCGGGGATGGTACGGAGCAAACAGGGGGGTGAACCTTTTTTGGTAGGGATCTGACAGGATGCTGAGCAGCCTCTGATTCCTGCCAATGAGTATAGTATAAATGTAGTAAATGAGGCTGTTTCTTTTGAACAATAGTGCAAAGTGATACATCAATCCCTGTTTTTTAACAGCTTTTCTGGCTTTTCCTGTGAAAAAAATGAGGAAAAACAGTTAAAACGGGAAAAAGTGCGTTAGCGTACACATAAAAAAGTAGGTGAAAGCCTTGCAGTTCACAAATAATGCGTAAATTTGCCGCAATTTGTAATGCACAGTTTGCAAAATGGCAGATATTATAAAACATCAAGGTATTGTGGAAAACATAAACGGTTCTCATGTTATGGTGAGAATTGTCCAAACGTCAGCTTGTGCAGCGTGTAGCGCTAAAGGACATTGTGCCTCGGCTGATACCAAAGAAAAAATGATTGATGTAATCAGTAATGATGCATCTTCCTACCAACCCGGTGACCGGGTAATCGTCTTCGGAGAACTATCCATGGGGATGATGGCGGTGTTACTGGCCTTTATAATACCTTTCTGTGTTCTGATTATTTCTCTTTTTATATTTATGGCTATCTGGAACGACGAACTTCTCTCTGCGATTTGTTCGTTAGCTTTCCTTATACCTTACTATTATATATTATGGCTGAATAAAACACGTATGGGGAAAAAGTTCTCTTTTTCCATAAAGCCGATAGACTAACTATTAGAACATTAAAAACAAATAATTAAATAAATAACTAATTTATGAATGTAATTCTGATTGCAGTGATTTCATTGGGAGCTATAGCGCTGGTTTCGGCTGCTATTCTGTATATCGCTTCCAAGAAATTCGCCGTGTACGAAGACCCGCGAATTGCACAGGTAGGAGAGGTGTTGCCTCAAGCAAATTGCGGTGGATGTGGTTACCCGGGTTGTAGTGGTTTTGCCGATGCTTGTGTAAAAGCAGGTTCGTTGGACGGAAAATTCTGTCCGGTAGGCGGACAACCTGTCATGACGCAAATTGCCGAAATCCTTGGTTTGGATGCTACTGCGGCCGAACCGATGGTTGCGGTTGTGAGATGTAATGGAACCTGTGCCAATCGCCCGCGTGTAAATATGTACGATGGCGCGAAGAGTTGTGCTATTGCAGCTTCTCTTTATGGTGGTGAAACAGGTTGTAGTTTTGGATGTCTGGGCTGTGGCGACTGTGTGGAAGCCTGTCAGTTTGATGCTATCCACATGAATCCCGAAACAGGACTTCCGGAAGTGGATGAAGCCAAATGTACGGCTTGTGGTGCTTGTGCAAAGGCTTGCCCGAAGAATATTATTGAAATCCGCCCGCAGGGTAAGAAGTCACGCCGTGTCTATGTGCAATGCGTGAACAAAGACAAGGGTGCCGTAGCGCGTAAGGCTTGTACGGTTGCTTGTATCGGTTGTGGCAAGTGCGTGAAAGTATGTCCGTTCGAGGCCATTACGCTGGAGAATAATCTGGCTTACATTGACCCGAACAAATGTAAATCATGTCGTAAGTGCGAGGAAGTTTGTCCGCAGAACACGATTGTCGCACTCAATTTCCCGCCGCGCAAGCCGAAGGCGGAAGGTGCTGCTCCGGCTGCTGCTAAAGTAGCTGCTGCGCCAAAAGCTACAGAAACTCCTAAAGCAGCAGAGGCTCCTAAGGCTGTAGAAACCCCGAAAGTAGTTGAAACCCCTCAGGTGGAAACTCCGAAGGCGGAAGCTTAATAATCAAGAAGTAATAAACGACTAAAATACAGAATTGTATGTTGAAGACATTTTCAATCGGTGGTGTTCATCCACGCGAAAATAAACTTTCAGCACATCAGCCCATCATCAAGGCGGAAGTTCCTGCCAAAGCTGTGATTCTGCTGGGACAGCACATCGGTGCACCTGCAAAACCGCTTGTGGCTAAAGGAGATGTGGTGAAAGTCGGCACAAAGATTGCTGAACCCGGTGGTTTTGTATCTGCAGCCATCCACTCGTCTGTCAGCGGCAAGGTTGCTAAGATCGATTCGATTATCGATGCCAGCGGTTATCCGAAGCCAGCTATTTTTATCGACGTAGAAGGTGACGAATGGGAAGAAAGCATTGACCGCACAGAAACTTTGGTGAAGGAATGTAATCTTACCTCTGAAGAAATTGTGAAAAAGATTGCCGATGCCGGTATTGTAGGTTTGGGTGGTGCTTGTTTCCCTACTC
>USSR01000626.1 GCA_900557355.1 uncultured Bacteroides sp. | reverse complement strand
TGAAAGGGAAAAAAAAACAAAGAAGGAAAATAAAAAAACCCGCCACAAGTATGGCGGCCATAATCATCATTTCTTGTGTCATAAATCTATGTTTTTGAGTTTTGTTTTATTGAATATATAGAGTTCCGTCCTTATAGCCCGTAATAATAGTTTTATCACCTGTCTGATAAGTCTTATTCGTTTCAGATACTACATCTATCTCACGCATAGCTCCATCACGACTTGCCTGTACAGTAAATCTGCCATTTCCTTGCCCAAAGTAGATGGTGCATTCTCGGCCTACTAATTTTTCCGTCTTTTCCGTCTTATTCACCTGCTGTAACTGATAGGCTTTTTTATAAAGAAACCACACAGCGAAAACGAAAAACAGACCAATCAAAATGGCAATGGAATAACTCTGAATGTCAGTATTTCCAATCAGATACATGTACCATCCAAAACCGATACCGAAGTGCGTCAATCCCTTAAAAGATACCACACTGCTGATGTCGGCATCCACATCTGTATCTGCATCAATGTCTCCGAAAAAAATGGAAAGAATGAACTGTATCACAAAAATACCAGTTGTGACCACGGCGATAATCAGAAATATATTACTGCTCATAGGAATTTGAATTATTGTGGTTTACAATATATTTAGATATATTATTCCAAATATACACATTTGCAGAACATACACAAAGAAACCGTTCTCTATTTAACAAAATTTTCTTGAGGAGGAAAGCAACATTACACAAAGATATTTGTTATGTTTACGGACGCTATGATGAAACATCTACACTATATATTTCTGTTTATGTGCCTCTCACTAGGAATGTCTGTCATTCTGCAAGAGGAACAGCCGGCACTTCGGATGATTACCGAAGCCTCGACAGATACTTCCGTCACCCCTACACAAACAGGATGTTTCATTTCAATGTCAGCAGATTGTTACTCAACCATTGCTCACCGCCCGTTCTTTAATGATGAAAACAATGAACGTAGAATCAACGGCATCCTCCTTCAGGAGAACTCTTATAATCAAGCTAACGCTCCATCGAAATTACTGAAACTTAAGATCCATCCGTCTGTAGGACAGATGCAACGTATATTCTCCACTCATTTACCGGTGGAACAAAATGCCAGCCTCTCTTTCACTCCCAGCGCTATCCGTTATTCTTACGGATATTACGTCTACGAGTTGAAGCATATTCTGATTTAAACCACCACTCTACTTGTTACTCCCCCCTTTACCGGAGGTATGCCATTGGCATGTCTTTGGTCAACCTATTGTTTATTCACATCTAAATTTAATGTAATTACTATGCTCGATTTATTAATAGCTACCCTCGAAATGATGGGGTTTACATTCGTGATCGGCTTCTTCGTGGCTTTCATTATCAAAATGATTGCCGTTGCTGCCAACTCATTCGACTTTTACAGTTCACACCAGAAAGAACTGCTTCGCCTGCGACGCCTGCGCAAGTTGCGCCAGAAGGTGGAGCTCATGATACGGGATATCCCTATAGAAGAAAATGAACTCTATAACGATAAACGCGAAGAATTCAGCCGCGGAGTCAACCGTGAGCTTTCCGATTATCGTGGATATTACCATGGAGTAAGCGCCGGAGTTTCCAACGCTGACCTGATGGATTACTACTATCCCGAAGATACGCACATTATGTATCTGAAGCAACAAGAAGAGATGTTATATCATAAGAATAAGAAATAGTATGGAAAATATAGATTTCGCGACCCTATTCCAAGGTTTTGGAACAATGATGGAAAGTGGCTACCTGCTTGCATCGGCCCGTGTGTTTTTAATCCTTTTAGGTTTGTTACTCATATATCTGGGCTGGAAAGGAGTGCTTGAGCCTATGGTAATGATTCCGATGGGGCTGGGGATGGTTGCCATCAATTGTGGAACACTTTTCATGCCGGACGGCACATTAGGCAACCTCTTTCTCGATCCGATGCTTTCGGATACGGATGACCTGATGAACACGATGCAGATAGATTTTTTGCAACCTGTCTATACACTCACCTTCAGTAACGGATTGATAGCCTGTTTTGTATTTATGGGCATAGGTACTTTGTTGGATGTAGGCTTTCTGCTACAAAAGCCTTTCGTCAGCCTTTTCCTGGCTTTATGTGCCGAATTGGGTACTTTCCTGACTATCCCCGTAGCTTCCGCCCTTGGACTGACATTGCAAGAAAGTGCTTCTGTAGCTATGGTAGGAGGTGCAGATGGTCCTATGGTTCTGTTTACATCACTGGCTTTGGCCAAACATTTATTTGTACCTATCACAGTAGTGGCTTATCTGTATCTGGGACTAACGTATGGCGGCTACCCGTATCTGGTGAAGTTACTGGTTCCCAAACGCCTGCGTGCCATCAAGATGACTTCGAAGAAAGCACCTAAAAACTACGATGCCAAGGTGAAACTGGCATTCTCGGCTGTGCTGTGTGCAGTGTTGTGCTTCTTGTTCCCGGTGGCTTCGCCGTTGTTTTTCTCTCTCTTCCTGGGAGTTGCCGTACGTGAATCAGGCATGAAGCATATTTATGATTTCGTTAGCGGTCCGTTGCTTTATGGCTCTACATTTATGTTGGGCGTATTGCTGGGCGTGCTTTGTGATGCACATCTACTGCTCGATCCGAAGATTCTGAAATTATTAGTATTGGGTATAGTGGCACTGTTGCTTTCGGGTATCGGCGGCATTATGGGAGGATACATCATGTACTTCATTAAGAAAGGAAATTATAATCCGGTAATCGGAATTGCAGCTGTCAGTTGTGTGCCGACTACGGCAAAGGTAGCTCAAAAGCTGGTTAGTAAGGATAATCCTGACTCGTTCATTCTGGGGGATGCCTTGGGAGCAAATATCTCCGGGGTTATCACTTCGGCTATTATTACGGGTATTTATATCACGATCATTCCATATCTCTAAGATAATTATAAAGTAAAGGTACATTGATTTGAGGTTGTGTCGAAACTCTGACAAGCGTATCATTTTGTCATCCTGAGCTTGTCGAAGGATCTCTTCTCTGTGCATTCAGGGGAGTAGATCCTTCACTACGTTCAGGATGACAGAGCGAAATGATAGTGATTCTTACTTTTGACACAACCTCATTATTATTATCTTTGGGCTGAGAAACATCTTATACATAATGAAAAAGCCGAATTTAAACCTGAAGCGAGCGTCTTTGCTGACCTCATCACTCCTGTGCAGCGCCCTCCTGATAGCCGTCCCCCTGCGCAAAGAACTGAATGAAGGATGGAAGTTCAAGCAAGCCAGACTAAGCAACTGGTATCCCGCCACCGTGCCCGGAGTGGTGCACACCGACCTGATGGACAACAAAATCATCGAAGACCCTTTCTTCCGCCTCAACGAGCGCGGCATGCAATGGATTGACAAAGAAGACTGGATATACCAGACCACCTTCCAGCTCACCCCCGAAATGATGGGAAGGGAGAACATCGACCTCATCTTCAAAGGACTGGATACGTATGCCGACGTATACCTGAACGAGAAGAAGATACTGGAAGCCAACAACATGTTCCGCGAATGGAAAACCAGCATCAAGCCCGACCTGAAACCCGGTGAGAACGTACTGAAAATCTATTTCCACTCCCCCATCAAAGTGGATATTCCCAAATGGGACGCTCTGCCTTACCAGTATGAAGCCGGCAACGACCAGTCCGAAAACGGCGGAGTATTCAATAAGAAAGTCAGCGTATTCGCCCGCAAAGCAGGTTACCACTACGGATGGGACTGGGGCCCCCGCCTCGTCACCTCCGGCATCTGGCGGCCTGTATATGTGGAAGCCTGGGATAATGCCCGAATCAACGATGTCTTCATCCGCCAGCCGGAAGTCAGCAAAAGCCGTGCATCCCTCATCGGAGAAGTGGAGGTACTGGCAGACAAGGAGATAGACCAGGCAACAGTTACCATCACCGAAGCCGCTTCCGGCAGGGTGCTGGCAGGGCAAACCGTTTCCCTGCAGAAAGGCATCAACAAGATTTCCCTACCTTCTCCATCAAGAGCCCGAAACTATGGTGGAGCAACGGACTGGGCGAACCACATCTGTACAGTTTCCGCACAGACCTCACCGTCAATAATCAGACATCCGATGCCCGGACAGAAGAAGTGGGCCTGCGCTCACTCAAAATCATCAACCGCCCGGACAAAGATGGAAAAACCTTCTACGTAGAACTGAACGGCATC
>USSR01000625.1 GCA_900557355.1 uncultured Bacteroides sp. | reverse complement strand
GGCATCAACAACACTGGTACATGATATGTCAACTCTTCATTTCCCATTCATCACTAATCACTAATCGTTAATCACTCATCCTCGTCTTCTTCCCAATCGTCTTCGTCTCCCAGAATATCCTGCAAAGCTTCGCTAAACTCTTCCGGGTTCATGAACGGTTGTTCAGTTTTCTCTTTTGCCCAGATTTCTATCGTATTGTCCACACCGATGAAACGTACATCGCTCTGTATGCCGGCCATTTGCAGGTAACGTTTGGGCAGCAAGATGCGTCCATTCCCATCGGGAACCATGATTTCCGCATCGCTCACAAATTGCCGGAAGATTTCTTGGTGTTTTGCGTTCCACTTGTTCAGGCGCTTCCTTAGTTGGTTTTGCGTCTTGAACCAAACGCTTTCTGGATAGAGTACCAGGCAGTCCTGGAACACGTCTTTGCGCAGCACGAGCTTCTCTTCGGAAGCAGATTGCAGTTGCCTCCGAAAACCGGCAGGGATAAATACACGTCCCTTAGCGTCGGTCTTCGCTTCTATATTGCCCAAAAAACGTATCATGCTACCTTATTATAATAAGCGACGGTAAAAGTACACATTTCCCCACAATTCCCCACAAGTTTTAACTAAAAACTTTTAGAGAAGTTTTCAACACCCTGTTTATTGTTTATTTCATTGATAATGAACATAGTGCTGAAAGGGCTTTTGGGTGGGGAATTGAGGTGGTTTTATAGTCTTAGTTTTGTATCCGGACTATACCTGGGGCATACTTGCTCCGTACCAATCCCGTACTTTCTCTGTGTAGAAGTACCTTTGACTGAATTTACTACGGAGCAAGTATGGTTCGGATTCGGTTTTGGTATGGAGTTGGTTAATCCCCATAGTTAGTTCTGCTTTGTAGGATGAAGAGCAAATACTGTCAATAAATTCCGGCTATGAATGGCTGATTAGATAAAATTGGATTAAAAATAGCGATTATTGTAATTGTATTTCTGGGTTTTGCCCTACTTTTGTATCGGATGCTATAGACATTGTCATTGCTCCAATCTATATACTTAAAATAATACTATCCTTATGAAGAGAATCATTCATTTCATCCTGATCGCTTTATTCTTAATTCCCTGCTGTGCTGTGCAGGCATCTCATCAACCCGAGTTTTCTACTGCCGGTTTCTTCCAACTGCCCAATTCCGGGCGTGAAGTGTTTTCCATGAATCCTGCCTGGCGCTTTTATAAAGGAGCCGTTGCGGGTGCTGAAGCTGCGAACTTTAATGATGCGGAATGGACGGTAGTCTCTCTGCCCAATGGCATTGAATATTTGCCGACAGAAGCCAGTGGTTGCATCAATTATCAGGGAGAAGTCTGGTATCGTAAGCACTTCACCCCTGCGGATGCTTTGAAGGGGAAGAAACTGTTCCTGCACTTCGAAGCCATCATGGGAAAGAGCAAGGTATTTGTCAACGGGAAGTTGCTGACTGAACATTTTGGCGGTTATTTGCCTGTGGTGGTCGATATCTCTGACGTATTGAACTGGGGAGAGGATAATGTGATAGCCGTGTGGGCGGATAATAGCGATGATACGAGCTATCCTCCCGGAAAGGCACAGGATGTGCTCGACTTTACCTACTTCGGTGGCATTTATCGTGATT
The DNA here is from genome assembly GCA_900557355.1 of uncultured Bacteroides sp. Classification (GTDB taxonomy): domain Bacteria; phylum Bacteroidota; class Bacteroidia; order Bacteroidales; family Bacteroidaceae; genus Bacteroides. The sequence continues at coordinate 2,579 of USSR01000625.1, read as the reverse complement.
GCTGGTTGGTAGCTCATAATCCGGTCTTTATTACTGATCCGAATTTTGAGGACGAAGTAGCGGGCGGCGGCTTGTTTGTGGCTTATGATAAAGTATCGGATACTTCGGCTGAAGTATTATTGAAAGCTCACTTACGTAATGATAGCCGTAAAACTTTTGCCGGAATTGTGGAATATGAATTGCAGCAACCGGATGGTACACAGGTTGCTTTCTTGAATGATAAGGTTCAAGTACGGCCGGGAAAGGCTGTTACTTCACAAGATAAAATTACAATAAAGAATCCATTACTGTGGAGTCCGGAAACTCCCACCTTATATAATCTGATTGTACGTATCCGTGACCGCGAAGGTAATGTGGTGGACGGTTATCGCCGCCGTATCGGCATCCGTAGCGTAGAGCTTAAGGGCAAGGACGGTTTCTGGCTGAATGGTAAACCTTATGAAAGTCCGTTGATTGGCGCTAACCGTCATCAGGACTTTGCGGTGGTAGGTAATGCTGTGGCTAACAGTATTCATTGGCGTGATGCAAAGAAACTGCGTGATGCCGGAATGAAAGTAATCCGCAACGCCCATTGTCCGCAAGATCCGGCATTCATGGATGCATGCGACGAGCTTGGGCTGTTTGTCATTGTCAATACCCCCGGCTGGCAGTTCTGGAATGATGCTCCCGAATTTGCGCAACGTGTATACAGTGATATCCGCAACCTTGTGCGACGCGACCGCAACCATGCTTGTGTATGGATGTGGGAACCTATCCTCAATGAAACCTGGTATCCGGAAGACTTTGCCAAGAACACCCGTGACATTGTAGACCAGGAGTATCCTTATCCCTACTGCTATTCCGGTTGTGATAGCGGTGCACGCGGACGCGAGCATTTCCCGGTACTTTTCACGCATCCCTCCTTCGATGGCAAGTCGTGGGGCGACAAGGATGCTGACCCTAAGATAACCTATTTTACCCGTGAATGGGGTGACAATGTAGACGACTGGAGCTCACATAACTCTCCCAGTCGTGTAGCCCGCAATTGGGGAGAGCAGCCTATGCTTATCCAGGCACAGCATTATGCAAATCCCAGCTATACATATACCTGCTACGATGCCCTTTATCGCACTCCCCGCCAACATGTGGGCGGCTGCCTGTGGCATTCGTTCGACCATCAGCGTGGTTATCATCCCGACCCGTTCTATGGCGGACTGATGGATGTATTCCGCCAGCCCAAGTATTCGTACTATATGTTCAAGGCGCAGCGTTCGCCCCGGAAAGAAGAGCGGCTTTTTGAAACCGGTCCGGTGGTTTATATCGCTCATGAAATGACACCGTTTTCCGGCAAGGATGTGACTGTTTATTCCAATTGCGATGAAGTGCGCCTCACCTTTTTGAAAGATGGAAAGACTTATACTTATAATAAACCGGTAGTTAAAGAAGGTATGCCTTCGCCTGTTATAACCTTCCCCGATGTTTACGATTTCATGGTTGATAAAGCGATGTCACGGAAGAAAAAGCAGGATGAAGTATTGTTGCGGGCAGAAGGTTTGATAGATGGCAAGGTGGTTGCTACGCACGAAGTTCACCCTGCCCGTCGTCCGGAGAAAGTATTGCTCTGGGTTGACAATGAGAATGTAAATCTGAAAGCTGATGGCTCCGACTTTGTTACTGTAGTAGCTGCTATAGCCGATAAGAGTGGGAATATCAAACGCCTGAATAACTACTATGTGAAGTTTCATGTGGAAGGTGAAGGACGTATTCTGGGTGATGCCGGAATACTGGCAAATCCTGCTCCGGTGAAGTGGGGGACAGCTCCGGTGCTGATACAGTCCACCTTGAAGCCGGGTAAGATAAAGGTAACGGCAAGTGTGCTCTTTGAAGGCTCGCAGATGCCTGTAAGTGCTGTTTTGGAGTTGGAAAGCTATCCTGCTGCTCATCCGTTGGTTTATTCGGAGAAAGATGCGGCGCTGATTGCCGGTTCATCTTCTTTACAGTCTGCCGGAACGTCCGCAAAATCGGCTGTGGAGTTGGAGCAGGAGAGGATTCTGAAAGTGCAGAATGCTCAAAGACTGAAAGAAGTGGAGCAGCAACAGGAAGACTTCGGGGAGAAGAATAAGTGACAGGGAAATTGAAATAAATAATAAGTACAGATTTGAGATAATTTTGATATATGAGAATGATTTTTGTTACTGCCTGTCATCCTGAGCTTGTCGAAGGATCTACTCTCTTAGCATAAATCTGAGCTATATAAGCAGGAGAAGAGATCCTTCGACAAGCTCAGAATGACAGCTACTACAGTTATGATATATCAAGGCAATTTAGAATCAGCACATAATAAATTACTTAGCATGAAACAGATAGGTATAACTTTAGGAACAGGCCTGTTGGCTACTGTTGCTTTGTGCGCCAATGCGGCAAACAAGAATTCCAAACCTAACATTATCTTTATCCTCTGCGACGACATGGGATACGGGGATTTAGGATGTTACGGACAGAAATACATTGAAACGCCTAACATAGACCGTATGGCAGCCGAAGGCATGCTGTTTACTCAAGCCTATGCCGGTAGTCCGGTGAGCGCCCCTTCCCGTGCT
>USSR01000624.1 GCA_900557355.1 uncultured Bacteroides sp. | reverse complement strand
AAACTGGGTTATATCGTTTGCCAGAAGAGCTTTGTGGGTAGGAAGCCGAAAACATCTTTCCAAGCCACTGCGGAAGGGAAAAAGGCTTTCAAAACTCATATTGAAGCATTGGAGAATTTTCTGAAATCAACGTAGATGTTTGGCTTCACACAAAACCGGACAATACTAAATATCTTACTTAATACTATTCTATTATGGACAATTTGAATGACAATTTGAATGACAATTTGAGCGAAGATTTCAATGTAGATTTCACAGAGAATCTGAATGAAACAAAGAAACAGGCAAGCGGCTGTCTACGCCGTTTCTCTAAATCAATTAAAGTGGTAGTTATCGCTTTTCTAATTTTATTGCTGTTGATCCCGATGTTTATGATCGAAGATATGATTTCGGAACGCGGGCGAACACAGACGGATGCTATTGCCGAAGTCGGTCAGAAGTGGAGTCTGGCGCAGACAATTACAGGACCTTACATCAATCTGAAGTATCCTATCACACAGGAAGATAATGGTGCGAAGAAGGTGACTATGGGAAATGTTACATTGCTTCCTGACGAATTGTCAATAGACGGACAGTTGAGTACGGAGATTCTTCAGCGAGGAATTTATAAGGTGAATGTATATCAATCGGAGTTGGTAATCAAAGGATTTTTTAGTTCGGAAGAACTTCGCAAGAGTAATGTGGACATGGATGCACTTCAATATCAAAGAGCGGCAATATGCTTGAACCTGACTGATATGCGTGGTCTCAGCGAACAGGTTAGCATAACTTTGAACGATTCCGTTTATATGTTTGAGCCGGGGATGGATGGACGCGGCATTGAAAGCATGGGTGTTCATGCCATTGTCGACCTTTCCGCCCTGAAAGAAGACAGGAAATTGCCTTATGAAATGAAGATAAGGCTGAAAGGATCTCAATCCATTTACTTTACTCCACTGGGTAAAACTACCAAAGTTGTCTTGAAAGCAAATTGGAATACTCCAAGTTTTGATGGCAATTACCTACCGGAGAAACGGGAGATTACTGAGAAAGACTTCTCTGCGCAATGGCAAGTGCTGAACTTGAACAGGAATTATCCGCAAGTGTTTATAAATTATCAGAATGCTAGTATCAAGGACATTCAAAATTCTAATTTTGGAGTCAATCTGAAAATGCCGGTAGAACAGTATCAGCAGTCCATGCGTTCCACTAAATATGCTATCCTGATTATTTTGCTGACCTTTACGGTGATATTCTTCACGGAGATAATGGAGAAAACCCGTATTCATGCTTTGCAATATTTGTTAGTCGGTTTGGCGCTTTGTCTGTTTTATAGTTTGTTGTTGTCCATGTCCGAGCATATAGGTTTCAGCATGGCATATCTGGTGTCATCAGTACTTACGATTGTGCTGGTAGGAGGGTATATGCTGGGGATTATTAAAAGAAAGAAACCGGCGTTTATAATGGTAGGTCTGCTCAGTGTGCTCTATGTTTATGTTTTCATTCTTATACAGTTGGAGACTTTTGCCCTACTTGCCGGTAGTCTCGGATTGTTTGTGATATTGGCTATGGTGATGTATTTCTCTAAAAAGATTGATTGGTTTAATGAATAAGCCAGGCTGAAATAAAGAACGTCTTTCGGGGAATTCATGATTTGTATAAATAAAAAGAGAGTGTCTGCTAGCTGGCACTCTCTTTATACTTTCTAATATCTTCTCAGTTGCTTCTTTGAGATATACTGAGCAATTCTTCTTTAGATTTTTTTATTTCTTATACCAGTCTTTGTTCTTTTCGCCATTACTGCTTACCCAGCCGTCATATCCACTATATAACAGATTGATAGCTGTTTTTTCATTAGTACCGTCCAGCAATTTGCTTAAATCGCTTTCTGTTGCCCGGCTCAGGAAAAATGCAAATGGGTAATTACCTTTACGTACATAGTATATACTCTGATTGGGCTTAGATGCATCGTCTCCCTGACCAAAATACTTCGTGTTTATTTTGGATGTCGGTATTTCCTGAGGAACATGCACTTCCCATCGCAATCCGTCCGCATCATTTTTGAAAATAAAGGCTTGGGCTTCAGATTGCTTAGAAATGGGTTTACTGTAATTAACGGTAACCTTGTATTCTGCTCCCATATTTTCTTTCACATTGGTGGTCAAAAGGTATACATTATCCTGAGGTTCGTATTCAAATGTGGTTTCTGTAAATTCCTTTTCACCTTGTTGGCGAATGGAGTAGGAAGTAGATTCTATATTTCCTTCCGTGTTGAGATGGAATGCTAAACCGTTCTGATTACTGGCTATATTTTGGAAAGTCTTGAAAGTAAATGATTCGGAATATATCAGATTCTTTTCATCGAAAGTGCTGCCATAGTTATATCTTACGACTACATCATTCATATCATAATCTCCCTGGCTTGGCCAAAGGTCTTCGAATGCGTATGTACCTTTCAGAAAATCAATACTTGTCTTATCCTCATCAGGATTAGTTACAGGAATATCGTCAATGGCGTCTACCGGATTCGATTTTAAAGCAATGACTACATCGCTGAAATTCTCGTCAGTCATATAATCTTCAAAAGAAGTCAATATCCAGTCACCATATCTATAAACAGCAGTACGTGGCTCTTCAAACTTCACACCTTTGTCGCTTAAACTCAAACCACTTGAGGTGGCGGCGCGATATTTTTTGTATCCGCTAAAGTCGCCAACATGATTGTTCCAACCATTGGTTGCCAGAACAAAACCTATTCTGTAACCTGCCGGGAAGGTTGTTGTTGCTCCTTCTTTACTTCCGGTCGCAATGTTAGGATAATACATCAGTTGTACTGCAGTCAACGGATTAATACCTGCACTTTTATATGCTGTCCAACCTTTCCAACTACCATCCTGAGTATTGGGAAACAACATGATAACATGGGCATCATTTAAGTCCTTTGGTTGTTCCTTGTCTTTATAATAGTAATATCCCAGTGAACAGGTCCAACAAGTATTTTGTCCCAGAAATGTAACTACTACTTCAGCGTCCTTGTTGACGTACATATCCGAATAACCGCGATATTCTTGTGGGCAAGTTGTATGAGAGTTTATAATACGAGTGTGCGCAGTATATAATCCATCATCTTTGGTTGCTGCCAAATTGCCATTATACTTATAATTGATATCCCCGTTTTTGTACATATTGTATGTACCTAACCAGGTTTTCCAGACCTCATTTCCGTATTTATTACTTACTAGATAACTGTCGTATGGATACTTGGTGGTGGTAATTGCACGAGTATCAGTACCGGCATTATCTGTTGCTTCGATACTTCCATTCACAACATTTGCCTCCATCAGAGTTTGTGCAAAGAAAGCGGGAGAATAGATATATACTTTTGTCAGGTATGAAGGCAATTCCAGTTTACCTTGGTAGGTACCGTCTTCTTTGGTGTAGGCTGCAAACAGATAATTTACATCCTGACGCTTGATGTAAGTACCGTATTCACTTTCAGTAACAGGCATTTCATCATATACTTCAAAATACACATTTGAGTTTACAGTACCATTTACGTAATTCACACTTAAGTTTACGTCCTTTTGTACAGTAGAAAAGGAGAAATTGTTGAATTCTTTTTCATCCTCCTTAGGCCCCTTATAGACGTCATTGTCCGTACAGCTGCTTAATACGAGTGCAGCGCATAAAGTAGTTCTTAATAATTTTTTCCACATATTATTTAGTATTTATAGATAGTCTCGCGTTCCTTTTTCAGGTCTATGTGTGATCCTTACAAATGCAAGATAAGTCTGTGCTCGGTTGACATTTGTAGAAAATGATCATAATAAACAACTACAAAGATATTGTGTTATTATCGAATATACAACTGAATATTTGATTTTTTGTTCAAAAACTCTTATTTGTAGTCAAATTCTGCAATTTTATTGTGTACCTTTAGAAAAACTCTAGTTAAAAAATACAAGAATTTTATTCGCTTGTTATAAGTTCTTAGGGATATTATCATTTTATTCTTCTTATGTTTTGAATTATGGAGTGGGGCAGTTTATAAATATCTTGTATCTGTGTAGATGAAATAAAAATCCCCATAACCTTATCAGTTACAGGGATTTATTATTTTGATTAAGTAATTACTTACTTGCTCAAAGCCTGAGCTACGTCAACCGCGCAAGCCACTGTACATCCTACCATCGGGTTGTTACCGATACCCAGGAAGCCCATCATTTCCACGTGAGCAGGAACTGATGAAGAA
>USSR01000623.1 GCA_900557355.1 uncultured Bacteroides sp. | reverse complement strand
TGTCACCCGAACATGCCGAAAAGGTAATCGCCATCAGCAAGAGTTTCGGTATCGATGCTCAGATTGTGGGGCATATTGAAGAAAGCAATCAGAAAGAACTGATTATCAAGAGCGAATTCGGAGAATTCAAATACTAATTCAATGAAGAAACTGATTTATATCTTATGCTGCCTCTTCTGCCTTTTTATCACTGCAGATATGGGGTATGATACGTGGGAACAGTTATCAGTAAAACCATTTTCTTTCAGGCTGTTCATGCGTATACTTGCATTGTTGGGTTGGTGTGCCATAACTTATGGCGTCGCCACCCGGAGATATGGATGGGTACAAAAACTTTGCAAATAAAATAAATGGCAGACAACAATACCATATTAGAGAAACTCGAAGGGCTTGTTGCCCGCTTCGAAGAAGTATCGACGCTGATTACAGACCCGGCAGTGATTGCCGACCAGAAGCGTTATGTAAAACTCACCAAAGAATACAAAGAGCTGGGTGACCTGATGGATGCCCGCAAAGAATATATCCAGGTGCTGAACGGCATCCAAAGAGATCATCACTAACGAAGCTGATCCGGAAATGCGGGAAATGGCTCGCGAAGAATTGGATGCCTGTCAGGCACGCCAGCCGGAACTGGAAGAACATATCAAGCTCCTCCTCGTGCCTGCCGACCCACAGGACAGTAAGAACGCCATTCTCGAAATCCGCGGGGGTACAGGTGGCGACGAAGCCGCAATCTTTGCCGGAGACCTCTTCCGCATGTATACCAAATTCTGCGAAACGAAAGGTTGGAAGATGGAAATATCCAGCGTCAACGAAGGCGCAGCAGGCGGATTCAAGGAAATTATTTGCAGCGTTACGGGCGATAATGTATACGGAACGCTGAAATATGAATCGGGTGTACACCGCGTACAGCGTGTTCCGGCTACTGAAACTCAGGGGCGTGTACATACTTCCGCCGCATCTGTAGCCGTGCTACCCGAAGCAGAAGAGTTCGATGTAGTAATTAATGAAGGCGAAATCAAATGGGATACTTTCCGAAGTGGCGGTGCCGGTGGACAGAACGTAAATAAGGTGGAATCCGGTGTACGTCTACGCTATGTCTGGAAGAACCCAAACACGGGTGTTTCTGAGGAAATCCTGATAGAATGTACCGAAACGCGCGACCAACCGAAGAATAAGGAACGCGCCCTCTCACGTCTGCGTACCTTCATTTACGACAAGGAACATCAGAAATATCTGGACGATATTGCTTCCAAACGAAAGACAATGGTATCTACCGGAGACCGTTCCGCTAAAATCCGTACCTACAATTATCCGCAAGGACGTATCACCGATCATCGTATCAACTATACCATTTATAACCTTGCCGCCTTCATGGATGGCGATATTCAAGATTGTATAGACCACTTGATTGTAGCGGAAAATGCAGAACGGCTGAAAGAAAGTGAACTGTAACCCCAAAGGAAAGACGTAGCCCCGGAAACTTCAACGGCAGAACAAATGAAAGGACAGTTTTTAAATAAAGCATTTCATACTCTGACGGAAGCATTTCAGAATTGCCTGAAACGTTTTCCAACTACAGTATGTTTTGTCTTTGCACTTACCGCCTATCTGGCTTATCTGGTATCTACCGAAATGGAGGATGAAAGAAAACTTACGCTGGTTCTGGGTTATTACTTTTCTGTCGGCACCCTGCTCTCACTCACTCTCCATCTGTGGAGCGAAGAAATAAAGAACCGGGTAAAAGGGATCAGTGTGCATATTATGATGCATGTGTTGCTTATTGCCGACGCAGTGTATCTCTACAGCCTCTCTCCGGAGCGGTCGCTCACAGAAATAAGCATAGCTCACGGAGCGGCTATCCTCGCCTTGTGGCTTTCAGTCTTCTTCCTCTCATTCACCAAAGAAAAGAATGACATTCCGAGCTGGAACTTTGCTTCCTACACTGTAGGGGCTTTTGTCACGGCAAACGTGGTGGGACTGATTATGAGTGGTGGAATAAGCCTGCTCGTCTTTTCACTCCACCAGCTCTTCGATGTGGATGTGAGTTGGAAATGCTACCTGTATATCCTTACTATATGTAGTGTATTGCTCCCGATGCTACTCTTTCTCGGCATGTTGCCCAAAGACGAATTAAAACACAACCAAGAACCGCAACCATCAGAGTTCCTGAACGGAACGATACATTTCCTTTTTCTCCCGCTCATGGCAGGGTATCTGCTTGTACTCTATATCTATGCCACCCGCATCCTTATCAATTGGGAACTACCTACAGGCTGGGTATCTTGGCTCGTAGTGGCACTCATGGCGGGATGTATCGCCATTGAATTCGGACTGTATCCGGCACGGGTCAGTGAATCAAAGCACATAAATGAATGGATTGCACGCTGGCTGCCTGCCCTGGTACTCCCGTTACTGATATTAATGACAGTCGGTATCATCCGCCGCTTCAACGATTATGGTGTCACAATCAACCGACTTTATCTGATTACACTTAATATCTGGTGTTATATCGTTTGCTTCGGATTGGTCTTCACCCAGGCACGCCGCATCAGTTGGATTCCTATCTCATTTTCCATCATCTTCCTGCTGACTTCCGTATTGCCGGTGAACTATGCAAGCATCACCCGGAACGTCATGCGCCATAGCGTAGAGAAGGAACTGGCACGAAGCGGTAAAACAGACTTGCCCCTCTCACGCAACCAGTACGACAACTGGCTGGATTCACTTCCGGCAAAGACCGCATTGCAAGTGAACGACCGACTCCGTTATCTGCACTACTGGTTCGGACGGAAAAGCATAGCCGACCTTGTAGACAAAGACGCATCATTCTATTATGCCCAAAACCGTTTCGGTCAGAACAGTAATAAAGCGGCCGATAACGATAAAGCTGCAGACGGTAACCGGGCTGTATCATACAATGGTCAGGCATCCTCACAGACAAGCATCGAGATTCCTAAGGGATACAGCCATTTCGTAATCATACCGGAATCAAGCAGGCAACTCAAAATTCCACATAAGTATATAGAAACAGGAGTATTGCTCGCCTCTCTCGGTACGCGGACAGATGAAATGAACGATACGGCATACATTGACCTTAAAAACATTGAAGCACTTCAACGTTATAAATATGGTGAAATGCCTCCTGCACAATTCAAATGTAACTCTGATAAGTGCCTCTTCATACTGACAGGTTTCTCTTTAGATTATCAAGAAGAAGGAGACGAGGCTCTTTTACTGAATATAAACGGCTATCTATTCAAGAAATAGTAAAACGAATCATAAACAGACTAAATATATCCAATATGAACAAACAACAACTTTTTGAAAATATCAAGCGTAAGAAATCATTCCTTTGCGTAGGTCTGGATACAGACATCAAGAAAATCCCGGAACACTTGTTGAAAGAAGAAGACCCGATCTTCGCCTTCAATAAAGCCATCATCGATGCAACAGCCGACCTTTGCATCGCCTACAAACCCAATCTCGCTTTCTACGAAAGTATGGGTGTGAAAGGCTGGATCGCCTTCGAGAAGACCGTGAAGTATATCAAGGAGAACTATCCCGACCAATTCATCATTGCCGATGCAAAGCGTGGTGACATTGGAAATACCTCTGCCATGTATGCCCGCACTTTCTTTGAAGAACTGGACATCGACTCTGTAACCGTAGCCCCTTACATGGGTGAGGACAGTGTTACCCCGTTCCTGACTTACGAAGGCAAATGGGTAATCCTCCTAGCACTAACAAGCAACAAAGGCTCACACGACTTCCAGTTAACAGAAGACCCCAACGGTGAACGCCTTTTCGAAAGAGTACTGCGCAAGTCTCAGGAATGGGCTAACGATGGACAGATGATGTATGTGGTAGGTGCTACACAAGGCCGTGCTTTCGAAGATATCCGCAAGATTGTTCCTAACCATTTCCTGCTTGTGCCGGGTGTAGGTGCACAGGGTGGCTCATTGGAAGAAGTCTGTAAGTATGGCATGAACTCCACTTGTGGACTGATTGTGAACTCCAGCCGTGGCATCATTTATGTGGATAAGACTGAGAAATTTGCAGAAGCTGCACGTAATGCCGCAAAGGAAGTGCAACAGCAAATGGCGGAACAGTTGAAGGGAGTGATTAACGCCTAATCACTTATCACCTACCCTTAATCACTAACAACGTGTTCGAACGAAAGATCATTAACGACCCGGTATTCGGGTTCATCAATATTCCGAAGGGGTTGCTGTACGACATAT
>USSR01000622.1 GCA_900557355.1 uncultured Bacteroides sp. | reverse complement strand
AGTTCGTTTGATTATCATGAACTTCCTGCAATTCTTTGTATGGGGGTCATGGTTAATTTCATTAGGAGGTTACATGGGCAGGGAACTCCACTTCGAAGGAGGTCAAATCGGTGCAATCTTCGCAACCATGGGTATCGCCTCTCTGATTATGCCCGGTATCATTGGTATCATTGCTGATAAATGGTTTAATGCAGAACGCTTATACGGACTTTGCCACATTGCAGGGGCTGCCTGTCTTTTCTATGCTTCCACGGCTACGGGATATGACCAGATGTATTGGGCAATGCTGCTCAATTTGTTGGTATATATGCCTACTTTATCACTGGCTAATACCGTTTCGTACAATTCGCTTGAACAATATAAGTGTGACCTCATCAAAGATTTCCCACCCATTCGCGTATGGGGCACTATCGGTTTCATCTGTGCAATGTGGGCGGTGGACCTTACCGGATTCAAGAACTCAAGCGCCCAACTCTATGTAGGTGGTGCATCCGCATTAATGCTGGGTCTGTACTCCTTCACCCTGCCGGCATGTAAACCTGCCAAGACCGGAAATAAATCGCTGATTTCTTCTTTAGGACTGGATGCATTCGTACTATTCAAAAGAAAGAAAATGGCTATTTTCTTCTTGTTCTCCATGCTTCTGGGAGCAGCGTTGCAGATTACCAACACGTATGGCGACCTTTTCTTAGGTAGTTTTGCCAGCATTCCGGAATACGCAGAGTCTTTCGGTGTGAAGCATTCGGTTATCCTGCTATCCATCTCGCAGATGTCCGAAACATTATTTATTCTCGCCATACCTTTCTTCCTGAGACATTTCGGAATTAAACAGGTCATGCTGATCAGTATGTTTGCATGGGTATTCCGGTTCGGATTGTTCGGTTTCGGTGATCCGGGTTCCGGACTGTGGATGTTAATCCTGTCCATGATTGTGTATGGCATGGCATTCGATTTCTTCAACATTTCAGGTTCGTTGTTTGTTGAACAGGAAACCTGTTCCAATATCCGCGCCAGTGCCCAGGGATTATTCTTTATGATGACCAACGGCTTGGGCGCCATTATTGGAGGATACGCCAGCGGTGCCGTAGTAGATGCTTTCTCGGTATATGCCGACGGCAGACTGGTGAGCCGCGAGTGGCCCCAAATTTGGTTGATCTTTGCTGCCTATGCATTGGCTATCGGTATTCTGTTTGCCTTGGTATTCAAGTACAAACACCGGCCGGAAGAAGCAGCAAATAAAAAGCAGTAAGTATCAAGTGGCTGGGAGCTACCAGCCACTCGGAAAAATATTATGGATAAAAAGAAGAAAATAGAACTAGAAGTACTAAACATTTCCAATAGTCAGGAACAAGCAGGAGCTTACGCTTTGGTATTGGGAGAAGTGGAGGGCACCCGCCAATTACCAGTTATCATTGGTGCGGCGGAAGCGCAGGCAATGCTAATCAGCCTAAAAGGGATTGTTCCGCCACGCCCCTTGACTCATAACCTTTTCGCTTCGTGCCTGGAAGTATTGGGAGTGAATATGATGCGTGCTCTTATCTACAGGGTAGACAATGGTGTATTCTATTCTTATATCTACCTGAAAGCAGACGATGCGATCATTCGTATGGACGCCCGCACATCCGATGCGGTTGCTATGGCTTTACGGATGAAAGCCCCCATCTTTATTTACGAGGAGATTCTGGAAGCAGAACAACTCAAGACCGGAAAAGAAAACGAAACTGGCAGTGTAGCTCCTATGGGCGAAAGCCCTTCCCCACATGATGATGAATTCTTACACGGAGATACGATGGAGATGCTACAAAAGGCATTGCAAGAAGCCATAGCCAACGAGAATTACGAACGAGCAGCCCACATCAGGGACGAAATTATCAAACGAAAAGAACAGCAATAGACTTATGCATGTATTCTATACACCCGACATACAAACTCGTGCCGAACTTCCTGAAGAAGAAGCCCAACACTGCATCCGCGTACTACGCCTCAATATTGGCGATCAGATTACATTGACCGACGGCAAAGGCTATTTCTATCGTGCAGAAATCAGTGCTGCTACCAACAAGCGTTGCATGGTAAACATTCTGGAGACTACTTATCAGGAACCTCTATGGAACGGACATCTGCACATTGCCATGGCCCCGACCAAGAATATGGATCGCACAGAATGGTTTGCTGAAAAAGCCACTGAAATAGGCTTCGATGAACTGACTTTCCTGAACTGCCGCTTCTCGGAACGGAAAGTTATCAAGATCGAACGTATCAGTAAAATACTGGTGTCAGCCATCAAACAATCCCTTAAAGCCCGTTTGCCACAACTGAATGAAATGACGGATTTCAACAAGTTCATCGCGCAGCCTTTCAAAGGACAGAAGTTCATAGCTCACTGTTACGAAGGAGAAAAGCCTCTGTTGAAAGATGTGTTCCGCAAAGGAGAAGATGCACTGGTATTAATCGGTCCGGAAGGAGACTTCAGTGAAGAAGAAGTGCAAAAAGCAATAGAAAACGGCTTTACTCCCATTAGTCTGGGAAAGTCGAGACTGCGTACAGAAACGGCAGCTCTGGTGGCCTGCCACATTCTGAACTTACAAAATCAATGATAATCACACTTAAATAATAGTTATATGAAGAAAAGTTTGTTTCCCCGTTTGGCGTTGATGGCTGTAGTGGTAGCTCTTGTCAGCGCATGTTCCCAGAAGAAGCAAGAGTACACCGATGTGATTCCTGCCAATGCCCATACGGTAGTCAGCATCAACCTGAAATCATTGGCTGACAAAGCAGGCCTCAATGACAAGGAGAACAAAGAAGTACAGGAAAAGCTGACGAATGCTTTGAAGAGTGGCATGAATGCTGCAACATTCCAGCAAGTGGAAATGATAATGAAAGATCCGAAGAAATCGGGAATCGATGTATCGGAACCTTTGTATATCTTCACCACGGAAACATTCCCTACTACTATCGTTGCCAAAGTCAGCAGTGAAGACGACCTGCATGCACTGCTGGAAACATTGGAGAAAGAAAAAGTCAGTCAGCCTCTGGCAAGCGGTGACGGTTTTCAGTTCACACAAATGGGAAACCAGGTACTCATAGCATATACTCCTTCAGTGCTTATGCTGACCAATTATAGCGGCACTACCCAGCTTGAGAAAATCAAAGAGAATATTCCTGCTTTGCTGAAACAGACGAATGAAAACAGCATTGTTTCAACTACTGTCTTCAAAAAGATGCAGAAGATGGGAGGAGATATCAGCACTATGTTCTCTCCGGCAAGCCTGCTGGGTCCTTATGCCAATATGATCAAAGCAAGCGATATGCCCTACAACATTGACCTGAAAGATATGAAAATGTTGGGAAGCCTTTCCTTTGATAAAGGTAAGATAAGCATGAAGTATGAGAGCTTCACAGAAAACCCGGAACTGCAAGCTTTGTTCGACAAGCAAAAGAAGGCAACCTGCCCCATAGAAAACACTTTCTTGAAATACTTCCCGAAATCCACCCTGATGTATCTCAGCATGGGTATCAATGGAGAAGAGTTCTATAACATGTTGCTGGAAAATGAGCAGTTCCAGAAGAATTTCTCCATAGCCAAGGCTAATGAAGTAAAAGAATTATTCGGCACATTCCAGAAAGATATTGCAATGGGGCTGATAAACTTCACTATGAATAACGCTCCTACTTTCCTGATGTACGCCAGCGTAAAGAGTGCTGCCCCCGTACAGTTATTGTATGAGAAGAGAAGCGAACTGGGCTTAAAAAGAGGAGACGACATCCTGAAACTGGGAGAAAACGAATATGTATATAAATCAAAGGCATTGAACCTGTTCTTCGGAGTTCGCAACAATAGTTTGTATGCTACGAATGACGAAATGTTGTACAAGGGCATAGATAAAGCTGTTAATCCATCCATTAAGGATACCGAATTTGCATCCAACATCAAAGGTAAGAACAGTGCTTTCGTCATTAATGCTGAAGCAATTCTTGCTTTGCCGATTGTGAAGATGTTATCGGAATATGGCGGCACACAATATGCAACAGCTTTTGCTTTGGTTGACAAGATAACTTATGTAGAAGCTGTTGGCGACCCCAATAATAATGCAGATATAGTTATTCAACTGAAAGACAAAAACGTAAATGCATTGAAACAGATTGTAAACTTCATCAAAGAGTTTGCAGGCATCTAATCCCGATAAATAATGGAAACCATTCATCTGCGGCAAACACTTCCCCAAGTGTTTGCCGACCCGGCT
>USSR01000621.1 GCA_900557355.1 uncultured Bacteroides sp. | reverse complement strand
CAAATACCGGACGTACCGCCAAACTCATCCACCACCACAGCAATAGTTTTTTTCTGCTGCATAAACAGCTTCATCAACTTATGTGCTGCCATTGTTTCGGGCACAATGGGCACCTCCTTTACATTATTCCGCCAATCAGCAGGATTACGGAACATTTCAGATGAATGAATATATCCTACTACATTATCAATATTTCCGTCATAGACTATAATCTTAGAAATACCGGACTCCACAAAAAGGCTCTTTAATTCTTCCAGAGAAGTCGTCAGATCCACAGCAACCACTTCTGTACGTGGTACAATGCAATCGCGTATTTTAATACTGGAGAAATCAAGTGCATTCTGAAATATCTTCACTTCGGTATCCAGCTCCTCTTCATCTTCGGCATTATCAATGCTGGTCTGAACAAAATAATCCAAATCCACTTTCCCAAAAGCTTTATCGGATGCCTCCTTGTTGATCTTCATCCCAAACATACGCAAAAAAAGATAAGACAGTCCCGAAGACAATTGAGATATCGGATATAAAATGACATAACAGATAAATAACGGGAAAGCACAGACTTTCAACACAAGATTGGGATTAATCTTGAATAAGGTTTTAGGAAGAAACTCACCTGTTACCAAGATAATAAGTGTGGAGATGACTGTTTGTAACAACACTTCCACAAAATCATTGGAGATTAAATCTCCCAGTAAATGCACTTTGATAACTTGCGCCATGAGGATACCATAAATAACCAGCGCAATATTATTACCTACCAGCATGGTAGATATGAAGTTATTTGAATTACGGAAGAAATAAGAAAGGATGCGTGAAGTCACACCGTCCTTACGTTCCATTTCAAAACGTAGTTTATCTACGGAAACAAAAGCAATCTCCATACCCGAAAAAAAGGCGGAGAAGGCCATAGTAATCAATAAATAAATATAGGTATCCATAATTTATGGTTTGATACTATCGGTTCGCACACTTCCAGTTTGCACACTATCGGTTTGCAAGCTATCTGCAGGCGCTGTGGCATCATCATCCACATAGAAAATGCCTTCCGGCTTTCTTATTGTATAAATAGTCATTTGTTCATTGGAGTCAAAGCCATGTCCCGTGATGATCCGGTCAGGCTGCTCAATACGGATAAACTGATCGGAATAGATAGTGTGCTTGTTCTGGTACCAATATAACAGGTCAGTCTCAAACCTTTCACCTTTCAGATTCTGAATATCCACATTGCTCATCAGCTTCCACAGCTTTTGCTTCTCATAATAATACGCTGTATCTGCCTTTACACTCGCCTCCACATTGAATACCGAGTCGAATTTTTCCAGATAAACTCCTTTTTCGAATGCCCAATAAGGCGGTTTTTCCCGTCCAAACCCCAGCCACTCTTCCGTATTGATACGATAGCGGGTGATACCGGAATCAGAGATCAAAGTCATGACTCCTTTCGTATCCATCACAGGCAATGAATCACGCTCTGTTATAGCATCTCCCATATCCTTATGACGTCCGGAACAGGCGGAAAATAAAAGAAGCATAACCACTGCCCCACAGGCAATGGTTATGCTCAAGCTTCTACAAAATAGAACGTTACTTCGTTTTGGTAACATATTTATATTTCTTATCGAACCGTTGTGCTTTCACCGATCCAGCCACCTATTGTAACGCGGTCTCCAGCTTTAATACCCAACATAAAGAGGTCTTCAGCTTTCGGTGTATAGCGTGCATACGTTGAAATCAACTCGTTTGCCTTATCAGCTACACTCGGATCTACGGCTTTAGCACGTTGCAACTTATCAATAACAACGAAGTATGTACACTTATTCAAAGCAGACTCGTCATTCCAGTTCGGGCTGGAAGCATAAAGCTGTGCAAGCAAGATATAAGCATCTCCAAAGTTTTCCTTGAAACCGATAGCTTTCTGCAAATAACTTCTGGCCTGTGACAACTTCTTACTATTGAACAAAGATGCAGCAACAATATAACATAACTGAGCCTTCTTTTCAGAGTCGCTTTCAAGACTCAATGCCTCATCAAAGTATTTGATAGCTGTATCAAAGTCACCTTTCTTATATGCCATATATCCACATCCTGTAGCAGCGTCAGCAGTAGGATTGATCTTATACATATAATAAGAAGCTTGGAAGTATGCTTCACTTTCAGTACATTTCATCATCTTCATGACAGCGATAGCCTTCTTCAAATAAGCAGAGTCCGTTTGATTGGCTTCAACTTTAGGACCATAAATACTTTGCAAAGATTCACAATCAGCAGTACCACTATTGATAAACATGGCTACAAGGTTATCTTTTACTTGTTGCAAAGCTTGTTTCTTAGCCGGATCATTTTCTGCAGCAATAGCAGCATCAACATATTCAGAGTCTGTCAGATAATCTTGGATAAATTGCTCCTTATGATTAGGATCAGCCTTCAACTTATTCAAAGACATATCCAGAAAATAGTGCAAGATAGGACTCTTGGAACCTTCTTTTTCTGCTTCAATAGACTCTTTCAACCATGCATAAGCCTGATTTACATCCAAATTAGGTGCATATGCAATATAACTAATAGCCTTACTTCCTTTCGTATCCCCTACAGTAGGTGTACCTTTCAAATGTTGGAAATTAGGTGTATATTGCATTCTCAGATCATATACTTCCATTAATTCATCAAAATACTTCTTGTAATCAGCAGAATTACGGTCTTTTATTTCATTCAAGAAAGCCGTCAATATTTTAATACCGTCATTAAAAGTATAAAATTTCAATGTCGGACATGCCTTCAGAACTTCTTTCCACGGCAAATAAGCATCCTTAAAGTTACCTGCTCTCACCGCTTCATGAGAAATACTACTGTTCTTATTACAATCTTCAGTCTGTGCGAAAGCGCTGGTTACTCCACCCGAAAGGAGCAAGGCAGCTACAAGCGTTTTAATCTTCATTGTATTTAAATTTTAGTTGTTATATTGTCTATTCTTCAATTACTAATTACTGAACTTTACGTTTCCAGAACCATTGTTCATTGAATGTCACGCCAATACAAAGACGTAATGTATTCTCATTCAAAAATCTGCTTTCCGTACCTTGCATTCTCACATATTGTGCTGAAATACTCAATACAGAACGGCTACGCGGCAAAGGCAATCCAAAACCGGCAGTGACTCCATACTCATTCGCAGCACGCGCCCCATCTATCTTATAATAAGGTTTGGAATAATAAGCTCCCAAACGATATTTAATATGTGAAAGATAACTTCTTCCCAATAAATTAGGAACATACTCTGCACCCACAGCAATCTTGGCACGATTACAGAAAACATCCGGATTATTCATAAACGTCGTACTACTCCATTTCTGAAACATAACATCCGCACCCACTGTAAGGCGATTATCATATACATATGTCACACCGGCACCCAATGTCATAGGAATGCCCATTGTCAATATTGTATCTTTTTGCGTCGTAGTATACCCCGTCGAAGAATTACCCTTCTGGTTTTGTATATACGCGTCATTATTTAAATCATGTCCCGGTGAAAAAACGACACCTAACGTAGCAACATGCTTCTTGCTGAACTGGTGTGTATATTGTGCACCGAAATCAAGTTTATAGCTTGTAATTTCCATGCCCGTAACCGTAGTCAAAGGCATTACAGTCGAATTAGACGGAAATGACTGGCTACGGGTATGTGTGATATCTCCCCAAAGATACGAAATATTCGCACCAACAGAAAGATTTTTAAATATTTTAAAACCCGCACCCAAATAAAGTTGGTGTAAACCACCTTCACCGGCATAAGTCGTACTGGCTGAATTCTCCGGATATTCCGTGTTTTCCTGATAACTAGCCATTGTATAACCAACGTTGGAATAAGGCAACAATCCTATACTCATAGCTCCCCATTTGGAAAGGCGGAACTGCATAGTGATATAGTCAAAACTGGAGTTCTTGGCATTCTTTTTAACAGTCCCATCACTGAAGTTGGTATTCTGCATGGAAATCCCCCCATCAAACATAAAAGTCAACGAATCGACCGCCGTATAGGATGCCGGATTCGCAAAATTAGTCTGATACTTGTCACGTAAGCCATAAGCAATGCCACCCATTGCCTTACTATTACCCGACCCTTGGTCTGCCAGCTGTCCGTATCCGTATCGTGTATAGGGAGAATTTGTATTATTTTGAGCGACCGTCGCCCCAGATAATATCGTGAGCAAAAGCACCAAAAGTGTTTGTCTAAATCTTGTCA
>USSR01000620.1 GCA_900557355.1 uncultured Bacteroides sp. | reverse complement strand
TTCCATCCGGACGTCCTTTTCCTCATAAAACCAGTTAATAGAATTGACATATATCCTCACGATATACTTTGATTGCCCTTATATCTTCATGAGAAAACATGAAGAACAACTTCAATTACGGCAACAAAGATAGCCAAAAGATACTAATAAAAAATCACGGAAAACCGTTACATTCTGAATTTTCCGTAAATCATTCCAGCGTAATCCATCCTTGCGCAACAGCTTTGACCACCATATCTATAGCATTCTTTGCTCCAAACTTGCTAATAAGCCTTTTACGAAATGTTTCCACAGTATTCTCTGAAATTTTCAATAAATCAGCAATTTCATGGGTATTCATTCCTTTAGCCACAGCCTCCAACACATCACGCTCCCTACGGGTAGGCGCATCCTTAGGCCGCAAACCTGCCGATGCAGAATTCAGCTTCTGCGAGATAGCAGCAAACCGTGGACAAGTATACGCTTCTCCCCTCAACACACAACGAATAGCTGCCATTAATTCCGTAGAGGCCGAAGATTTCAGAATAACAGCATTCACTCCGCATTGTACCAGCCTGTTAGCCATCCATATTTCTTCGTGCATTGTATTCACAATAATCTTTGCCAGGTCATTCATTTCACGGATTTTAGCAATCAACTCAAATCCGGACATATCAGGAATACTGACATCCAGAATATATATATCATAATCTCGTCTTTCAATCAATTCTGCAGCTTGCAATCCTGAAGTTACAGCATCCGCCACAGTTACTTCCGGCATCTTATTCACCACTTTACAAATACCTTCCAGAATCAGATTATGATCATCCACTACCAATAATTCCGCTTTCACATTCTTTTCCATCGTTCGATTAGATTAATACGTTAATTTTCAAACGGGTTCCTTCCCCAGGAGAAGAGACCAGTTCAACTTCAGCACCTATGGTCTCCGCTCGCTGCCAGATAGTCCGTAAACCGATACCCTTAGTTTTCTTGCTCATATCAAACCCTTTTCCGTCGTCTGCTACAAGTATGGAAAGGTCATTATTTTCCAGAACTAGCCCTACCTGTATACAGGCTGAGCCGGCATATTTCACTGCATTGCTCACTGCTTCCTGAACAATGCGATAACATTCAAAACAGATTGATTTAGGCACTACATTCCAATCTACACCTACCGTAGAATGATATTCCGCATGCATACCTTCCGGCAATAATAAGTGCAAAACATAGTCGGCAAGCAGTTCATCGAGTGTAGCATACTGGAAAACCGGTGGCATCAGTTCATGAGAAAGTTTTCTCAACCTTTCCCTGGTATTATTCAATAAATCCAGTTGCTTATCCAGATCAGATCCTTCTTCAGTAGAAATAGTGCGAATATTCATTTCAAGCGCAAGCAAATTATTGCATACATCATCATGCAATTCAGTTGCCATACGCTCCCGTTCACTCTCCAAACCATCAATGTATTTTCGCGTTAAGCGCTGTTCAGTTTCTTTCTGGAGTTCCAGGAATTCACGTTCTTTTTCACAAGCTGCATTTGCCAGCAAAGCAATCCTTGCCCGCTGACGCTGGCGTGCATAAAGTGAACCCAGTAACAAAATACCCAGTAAAGAGATCACCGAACCTACAATAATACGGTGACGCAACATATATGTCTCCTGTTCCAACTGTTCACGCCTCAGACTTACAAGCTCCAACTCCTTCTCTTTGGTCCGATACTTCACGGAATATTCGGACAACTGGTCAGTCTCTTCCGTCTGGAACACAGAATCACGAAGTACATAAGCCTGCGTCATATAGTTATAAGCCAAAGACAGATTATTCACAGCTAGATAACATTCCGATAATTTCTTGTAATGCTCATAATCACGCGTATCTTTTTTATATCCGCTACGGAGCATATCAACTATCTTGCGATAATAAACAATAGCATCCGCATAGTTCTTACTTTCCTGCAACAATGCAGCTTTTGCCTGGTAATACTTGAAACGCTCTATATCAGTCTGCATCTCATGTGCCAATTTATCCAACTTCTGCAAGTACTGCATCGCCATACCCAGATTTCCATCCAACCGGTGGGCATTCACCAAATAATTATAAGCATTACATAGCTGCCTTCTGTCATTCACCTGCTCCAAAAAAGGAATAGCTTTCAGTAATGTGTCAATGCCCTCTGTACGCATTTTCTCCATTCGCACCAAGATGGCACCCAAATTAACATAACACGTACCTATCCTCCGTTTATTATCCGTCTTCAATGCATATTTCAAAGCCTTTTCGGAGAAGGAAATAGCATCTTCCGGTCGATCCCAGTCACAATAAGCCGTCGCTATATTTCCATATATAAAAGCGACCGTGTTGTAATTACCACACAATTCACACAAGTGGAGCGCTTCTTCAAAGTTAGCGATACAATCCTCCAGATTCTTTTTCCGACGATAGATAGTGCCCAACTGATTCAGGTTTTCAATCAACATAGCTGTATCTTTATCGGCAGCAGAGCGCTCACTGGCACGAATGGTATAAACTAAGGCCGAATCCGTCTGCCCTTCGAAAAGAAAAGAACTGGCGTAATTCGTCAATATGGTGCGGCATGCCTCCTCCGCACCCGGCAAACCTTCACCGGCTAGCAACCCTTTATGAAAATAATAACGTGCAGAGTCATAGCGGGCATCCGCATTACAATAATATCCCATATCACAGCAAGCCTGGGCTATTGTAAATCTCAGTCCAGCCTTTTCAGCCAAGCCAATGGCTTTCCTTTTCAGAGCGTATCCCTGCTCGAAGTCGCCTTTAATGAAGTAACCTTCACTTGCCCAGATGTAGTATTCGATAAATATTTCCGGCTTCCCAGTGTCTATGGCCAGTTGATGAATAGAATCGGCGTATGCAAGAAGTAAATCAGGATCTTCTTCTGTCTGATAAAGGAGTTTACAGACCTTGACATAGCTATCCAGGTTTCTGTTTTGAGCTGCCTCTTGTTGTAATGCACGTAAATCTGACTTGCCCTCTGCCCACAGCACACCTATAGAGAGAAGCAAGCAGCATCCCAATACCCACCTGTAACGTTTCATCTAATCCTTTTTTATGTTGTCAGAGCAAAAATAAATATTATATTCATATTAACCTATTTTTTATTTACATTTCCCTGATAAGCTACAAAAAAACCGCCTGATTTATAACTAAATCGGGCGGTTTCATACCAATATCTCAGTAATCGGTTTATCTACTTTTGACGGATATAAATATTTATCGGAGTTCCTGTCAGGTTCCACTTTTCACGCATCTTGTTTTCCAAGAAACGTTTATATGGCTCTTTCACGTACTGCGGCAGATTAGCGAAGTAAACAAAAGAAGGCACCTGTGTATTCGGCAACTGCGTAATATATTTAATCTTGATATACTTGCCTTTGGTTGCAGGAGGCGGATATGCCTCAATCAGCGGCAGCATTTCCTCGTTCAAACGGGCAGTCGGAATACGCGTCATACGATTATCATATACACTGCGTGCTTCCTCCAGCACTTTCAGGATACGTTGTTTGGTCAATGCCGAACCAAAGATGATAGGGAAGTCAACGAATGGAGCAAAACGGCTACGGATCGCATCTTCAAAAGTCTTCATCACTTTCACAGTCTTATCCTGTACCAAATCCCACTTATTCACTACTACCACCAGACCTTTGGCATTCTTCTGTATCAGTGAGAATATATTCAAGTCCTGGCTTTCAACACCGCGCGTAGCATCCAGCATCAGAATACACACATCCGCATTCTCAATGGAACGGATGGAGCGGATCACAGAATAATATTCCAGATCCTCATTCACTTTATTCTTTTTACGGATACCGGCAGTATCTACCAGATAGAAATCAAATCCAAACTTATTATAACGGGTATAGATAGAGTCAGGTGTTGTACCGGCAATCTCCGTTACAATGTTACGTTCTTCTCCGATAAAAGCATTCACAATAGAAGATTTACCAGCATTTGGGCGTCCCACTACAGCAAAGCGAGGAATATCCTCATCCAGAATCTCATCCGTATCCTTTTTAAATGTACCCACAATCAAGTCCATCATATCCCCTGTACCGCTGCCCGTCATAGCCGAGATGCAGTAAGGATCACCCAGACCCAACTTATAAAATTCGGGAGCATTATATTGTAATTCCCCATTATCAGTCTTATTGGCAATCAGCAACACCGGCTTTTGAGTCCGGCGCAAAATGGCTGCTACCTGCATATCGAGGTCAGTTACCCCATTCATCACATCTAAC
>USSR01000619.1 GCA_900557355.1 uncultured Bacteroides sp. | reverse complement strand
CCCCTGCCAGTAATCATAATGCGTCACCCGGCGCATACTTGCCTCAATACCTCCCAATACAACGGGAACGTCAGGATATAATTTCTTCAGGATTTGAGTATATACAATTGACGGATATTCCGGTCGCATATCCGGGCGGGCATCCGGTGTATAGGCATCATCACTACGAAGACGCTTGTTTGCCGTATATTTATTGACCATAGAGTCCATGCAGCCGGCACTGATACCGAAGAATAGGCGGGGACGTCCCAACTTTTTAAAGTCACGTAAATCGTCTCGCCAATTGGGTTGAGGCACAATCGCTATGCGCAAGCCTTCCGCTTCGAGGATGCGTCCCACGACGGCAGCCCCGAAAGAAGGATGGTCCACATAAGCATCTCCGCTGAACAGAATAACGTCCAGTTCGTTCCATCCGCGCAATTCCACTTCTTTTTTGGTTGTGGGCAACCAATCAGTCAGTCGATATTCTTTCATGCTGCAAAGATACGCATAAAATGAGGTTCAACCAGAAAATGTGCAATTTTTACATTTTATGTGTTATTATATTAAGTACTGTATCATAATTAAATGATAATTTAGGGGCGTGAATTGATACGCGGATTACGCGGATAAAGCAGACTAACGCGGAGTTAAGTGCTATGCTGTACAAGTCATCTGCGGATGAAAAATTAGGATTCGTGTTCGTCTGTCTATTCCGCGTAGTCCGCGTATCAATTCACACCGCTAAATGCCCATTTATAGTACAAACTAATAATGAATATCTACTTAGAAAAATAAGTTGGTACATCAGATAACTTATCTTCCACCAAACATAGCGTAGCTTTAAAATCTGCTGTTTGTTCTCCATATTTACTTCCATTAGTAGAATTTATTTGTCAGTTATCGTTTTGTGCAGAGATATGAGATAATGATGTCTGGATTGAGATTTCCCCATCGTGCGGTGCTTGATGAAAAAGAATGCAAGGAATCCTTATTAGGAAAATGCAAATAGAAAGCGTATGTGGAAAATAAAAAGGATATTGCGTAGTGATGCTCTTATAAAAGATTCAAAATATCCGTTTAAGGTGCGTTTTCAATCAAATAGACTTTTCGGAAACGAACGGAATATACCGGAAAGTAGCGGATAAAACCTTTTTCAGAGGAAACTTACGCTCATATTTCGGGTAAAATAACCTTTTATCCGGTAGGGCTACACCCTTTTAGGCATATAGCTACACCCTTTGGGGTACATGGTTACACCCTTTTGGGCAAATGGTGTAGCCCTTTTTTCAGCCGCACCCCTCCTATATTTAGATCCGTTTCCGCTGCGGGGAACGGCAGTTTCCCCTCATGGAAACTCGCGTTTCCCTTAATGGGAACGCTTGTTTCTCCTGCAGGAAACGCTTGTTTTCCACCGTGTAAAAGACTATAATTGACTTGTTGAGAGAACTGGAAGGCATGTTTAAAGTGAAACTGTTCAATAACCCTTCAGTTGATTTGATCTGTGAAGCCTCCTTGCAACCTATTATCATGTATTCTGAACATCAGCGCATCATTCAGGTAATGGCAAACCTGATTCATAATGCGATTAAGTTTACCAAATCAGGTGAAATACGCTTTGGTTGCCACATGTAAGGAAACGGATACCGTTCATTTTTATGTGTCCGACACCGGGATTGGAATACCGGAAGAAGAGCAACAAGAAGTATTTACCAGCTTTAAGAAGTTGGATCATGAAGTGCCGGGAACAGGTTTAGACTTGACGCTTTCGCAAACTATCATTCGGAGCCTGAGAGGCAAGGTAGGGTTGGAATCTGAGGTAAACAAAGGGTCTATATTTGGGTTTGAAGTGCCTTTGCTTATGCGATAGGGCCTACTATTTACTTTGTGCGGAAGGAATCCAAAAAATTGATAACATCCGGGTGATTAGCTTCGTCCCTGTATCGAAGTAGAACCTGAAGAATATATAATTTGCGTTTGATATAAAATGCACGGCAAAGAAATGTACGGTAATTAATCCCGTTTATTCCGGTGTAAGTAAAAGCTATGCCTTCGGGATTTCCGGATTTCATTTCTTCTTTTTTGAGTAGTTTACCTTGGGAAGTGGCATTGATAATCATGTGCATCAATTCTCTCCAGAAATACTCTTTTTGTTCGGAAGATATTTCTTCTGGCAGTTGGTCTGTATTGTAACATATTTCAGATATTTCATATACCTCTATCGGAGATACACTTACCTGAGAGATTACTTCCAGTTCTCCCATATATCCTGTTTCGGGTTTCTTTGGGGCTTCACCGGAAACTACTACATGATATTTGATTCCAGCTTCCGGAGAGTCTATTTTTTGAATCTTAGGGGTGAAGGGAAAGTTCATGGTATAGCTTAGGCTGTCGGTACTGATGCTTTTGATCTGATTATTATAAAGAGTTATCTGGAAACTGCGTATGAATTGTATCAAGTCAGCATTATATTTTTCATCTTTTTTGCATATAACTTCTAGTGTGTAAACTTTGTTCTTACCCGATCCTATGTAAAAATGAGTGTATTCTCCGGTCTTACTTTGCAATACATAGCAATTGAATGGAATCATTCTTCCTTGCATGATATTTTTTTCTATGAGTCGCAATCCTTGACTATGAAGTTTAAGAGTTGTCAGTTCTTCTTCTTTGTATTCGGCATAAGTGCTGTCAGCCGGATTAGAGGATTTCCACACAGTGATTTGATATAATTTATTAGGATGATCTTTTTCGTTTATGATATTTTCAAAGCTATAACACGTAGATTCTCCTTCAGTCAGCGTAGTTGCTGTAGGAGTCTGATAAAAAGAAGCTATAAATCCTAATTTGTCCATCTTGACAAGATACCATTCGGGAATATCTTGTGCGCTTAATGGGGTGGCTGCAATTATTATCAGGAGTGGAAGGAAAAAATAGAGTGTTTTCATGTTTCTGATGTATTAGCTTGAAGTATAGTCGAATAAAAAGACGGGAAATATCACTGCAATGTATCCCGTCTGTGTTTGTATAGGGGCATTGAAATTTCTTTTATGAAAAAAGTTGCGGATTAACTATTACATCTTGAACTGCAAGATCATCTGTTCTCCGTCGTATATTTCTCGGAAACCAATGCTTTGTTCCGCGAGGTATTCCTTCAAATCCTGGAAAGCCTCAGCGTTATTCATAATAATTTCCAACCTCTCACCCGGCGCGGTTTCGCACATAGCTTTGACTGCCGGGATGAGAGGACTATAAAGTTTTTGACCACAGGTATCGATTGTTTTCATTTCATGATTCCTCTTCTATGGGTTCCTGCTTGGAAAGCCATTCTAGATAGAGCTTGATCAACTGTTGTAATCCGAAGGCCTTCATGTTGTTGTGGTATATCACGTCGATGCAGAGGTCGAGCAGATCTTTGCTGTCCTCCTCTTGTGATGCGATGAGGGAGCGGATATTCAGTCTCAGTTTTTCCAGAACAGACTCGTCTACAATGCCGTTACTGTCAATAAGATGACGGAAAAGGCCGTATTTCTCAATAGTAGCCAGATTCTCTTCGGATATTTCTAAACTGCGGGTACCGCTGGGGTTTGCTTGTATAGTGTACATAGTTTTTTTATGTTTTAAAGGTTTATACTCTGAGAGCAAAGATAAGTTTTTCACCACAGATTATGCATACTTTCATTGATTATTCTTCCTTTTTTTATTTTTATTTGCGTGAATCTGTGGTGAGGAATTGCAGGATAGAGGCCATGATAGCATTACGATCCGTTTCCTTCTCGATACTTTCAAAAGGAAATCCCATGACGAAGGTGCGGTAATTGCCCTGATAAGCAATGGCAGCACTTTGATTGCCGGAATTATATGTGAGTACGGGGAAAGCACCACCTGTAGGAAGAATACATTCCGGGGCAGTTACGGGATAAGCATATTCGTTGGGCAGGCGGGGGATACTGAATGTACGTCCCAACCCACTGATATTTCCTGAATAGCTGTCGGTGATAGATTGGCCGTAGGCGTATTTCAAAAGATTCTGTGTAAACTCCCGGTCGCCTTGCGAGTTATTCATATCGCTACCGATGTAGGAACCGCTAATAAGTAGATTACCACCGGACTGACAGTATGATGTCAATGCGCGTTGCATGGGGGAAGAAAAGGTTTTATAATACGTGATACGAGCCGGGTTACTTTGACGATCTTCTTTCTCTAGTCCAAGAATGTAATCCACAATATTATAAACCTCCAATGGGACGCGCCCGTTTTCTACAGCTTCATCGCTGCATGATACAAAGCTATATC
>USSR01000618.1 GCA_900557355.1 uncultured Bacteroides sp. | reverse complement strand
GCTATGGCGGTTACTGCCTGCCGAAAGATACCAAGCAACTCCTTGCCAACTATCAGGATGTACCACAGAATATGATGTCCGCAATCGTGGAGTCAAACAAGACCCGTAAGGATTATATAGCCGATGCAGTACTCCGTATGGCGGGGTGGTATGGTTATTTAGAAAATAACGAATACAATTATTCTGATTCTTCCAATCAACCTCCGGTTGTTGGTGTGTACCGTTTGACGATGAAATCAAATTCTGATAATTTTCGCCAGTCTGCTATTCAGGGAATCATGAAGCGTATAAAGGCTAAGGGGGCAGAAGTCATTATCTATGAGCCTACGCTTGAAAATGGCACATTGTTCTTTGGTAGCAGGGTTGTGAATAACTTAGAGGAATTCAAGGAAAGTAGTCGTGCAATTATTGCCAATCGCTATGACACTTGTCTCGATAATGTGAAAAACAAGGTTTATACACGAGATATTTTTGGAAAAGATTAAATAAATGAAAAATATACGGCTATGAGTATTTTTACAGATAAAACCCTTATGATTACCGGTGGAACTGGTTCGTTCGGTAACGCGGTATTAAATCGTTTTCTTCGTACTGATATTGGTGAGATTCGTATCTTCAGTCGCGACGAGAAGAAGCAGGACGATATGCGTCATGAATATCAGTCAAAATATCCTGATGTCGCCCACAAGATAAAGTTTTTTATTGGTGATGTGCGCAATCTTCAGTCTTGTCGCAGTGCAATGCCTGGAGTAGATTATATTTTTCATGCAGCTGCCCTCAAGCAAGTTCCGTCTTGTGAATTCTTCCCAATGGAGGCAGTAAAGACCAATGTTATTGGTACTGACAATGTGTTGACTGCAGCTATTGAGTCAGAAGTTGGTGCAGTCATCTGTTTGTCAACAGATAAAGCGGCGTACCCAATCAATGCGATGGGTATTACTAAAGCAATCGAGGAAAAAATAGCAGTGGCAAAAAGCCGTTATTCCGGTAAGACCAAGATTTGTTGTACACGTTATGGCAATGTAATGTGTTCTCGTGGTTCTGTGATACCACTTTGGATAGAGCAAATACGTAATGGTAATCCTATTACTTTGACTGAACCTAAGATGACGCGTTTTATTATGTCATTGGAAGAAGCTGTTGATCTTGTACTTTTTGCTTTTGAACATGGTCAAAATGGTGATATTCTCGTACAGAAGGCTCCTGCTTGTACTATTCAGACTCAGGCTGAGGCTGTATGTGAACTCTTCGGTGGCAAGAAAGATGATATTAAAGTAATTGGTATTCGTCATGGTGAGAAGATGTATGAAACACTTTTGACAAATGAGGAATGTGCTAAGGCAGAGGATATGGGTGATTTCTACCGTGTACCGGCTGACAATCGTGGTTTGAATTATGATAAGTTCTTCAAAGAAGGAGAGATAGAACGTAACATCATCTCTGAGTTCAACTCAAACAATACACGTATACTTACAGTTGAGGAGACTAAGACAAAAATAGCTGCTCTTGAGTATATCCAAAAGGAACTCTCTGGTGAAGGTAACTTTGTTCAGTAAGAAAATACCAAAGATTTATGAAGATATTGGTAACAGGGGCTAAAGGTTTTGTGGGACGAAACCTTTGCTCCCAACTTAATAACATAAAGGAAGGTAAGGCTAGCTTGTATAAAGATGTACAGGTAGATAATGTTTTTGAGTACGATCTCGGAGACACTAAGGAAGAGCTCGACTACTACTGCGCAGAGGCTGATTTCGTTTTCAATCTCGCAGGTGTCAATCGTCCACAGAATCAGGAAGAGTTTATGAAAGGCAATTTGGGCTTTGCCACCACTCTTCTTGATACGTTGAAAGCACATAAGAATGCCTGTCCTGTAATGCTCTCATCCTCAGTTCAGGCTTCTCTTACTGGGCGTTTTGGCGGCTCAGAGTATGGTCGTAGTAAGAAAGCTGGTGAAGAACTTTTCTTTCAGTATGGTCATGAAGTGGGAGCAAGGATGCTTATCTATCGCTTTCCGAACCTTTTTGGCAAATGGTGTCGCCCTAACTATAATAGTGCTATCGCTACTTTTTGTAACAATATTGCCAACGACCTCCCTATTCAGGTTAATGACCGTAATGTTGAAATGGAACTTCTTTATATTGATGATCTTGTTGATGAAATGATTTCCGCCCTCGTAGGTAAAGAACATCGTTGTGAATTTGAGGGACTTGAGGTTATTCCAGCTGTCGAAGGTCACTATTGTTACTGTCCTGTTACTCACAAGACGACTCTCGGAGAGATTGTAGACATTATTAGTGAGTGTGCGGCATCTGTCAGTCCGGCAGGAGGCAAGGCCCAGACTGCATTGGCTTTACCGCAAGGTAGCCTTGAATACAAACTTATGACTACCTATCTTAGTTACCTTCCAAAAGAGAAAGTTATTATTGATCTTAAGATGAATGTAGATCAGCGGGGTTCCTTTACTGAACTTATCCATACCCTTAACAACGGTCAGGTCAGCATCAATATCAGCAAACCGGGAATCGTCAAAGGTGAACATTGGCATCACAGCAAGTGGGAAACTTTTATTGTTGTAGCAGGGCATGGACTTATTCAACTCCGTAAGGAAGGGACAGACGAAATATGGAACTATGAAGTGAGTGGTAATAGGATTCAGGCAGTTCATATGCTTCCTGGATACACCCACAATATTATAAACTTAAGTGAAACCGAAGACTTGGTGACCGTAATGTACTGCAATGAAGTTTTTAATCCCGATCGCGCAGACACCTACTTTGATCCAGTTGAAAAGAAATAACATAATGGAGAACAAATTTCCTAAATTTGATTATAGCGATATAAAGTGGCAGGAGAATGGTAAATTGAAACTTATCATAGTTGTTGGTACTCGTCCTGAGATTATCCGTCTTGCCGCTGTTATCAACAAGTGCCGCAAGTACTTTGATGTAGTTTTGGCTCACACCGGACAGAACTACGATTACAACCTCAATGGCATTTTTTTTAAGGATCTCAAACTGAAAGATCCCGAAGTCTACATGGATGCTGTTGGCGACGATCTTGGTGCCACCTGCGGTAATATTATCAATTGCAGCTACAAACTGTTTAATCAAACTAAGCCCGACGCTGTCTTGGTACTTGGTGACACTAACTCTTGTTTGAGTGTAATAGGTGCCAAGCGTTTACATATTCCAATTTTCCATATGGAAGCAGGTAACCGTTGCAAGGATGAATGTCTTCCCGAAGAGACAAATCGCCGTATCGTAGATATCATTTCTGATGTCAATATGGCTTATTCCGAGCACGCTCGTCGTTATCTTGCAGAGTGTGGGCTTCCTCGTGAGCGTACCTATGTTACCGGTTCACCGATGGCGGAAGTACTTCATGAGAATTTAGCTGAGATTGAGGCGTCAGATGTTCACCAACGTCTTGGACTTGAGAAAGGAAAATACATCCTGCTTTCAGCCCATCGCGAGGAGAATATTGACACGGAGAAGAACTTTACTTCTCTTTTTACTGCTATTAATAGAATGGCAGAAAAATATGATATGCCTATTCTCTATTCTTGTCACCCACGTTCTCGTAACAGATTGGTGGCATCAGGTTTCCAACTTGATAAGCGTGTTATTCAGCAAGAACCTCTTGGTTTTCATGATTATAATTGTCTCCAAATGAATGCCTTTGCTGTGGTATCGGATTCTGGTACTCTTCCTGAGGAAAGTAGCTTTTTCACTTCAGTTGGTTATCCTTTTCCTGCTATCTGTATTCGAACTTCAACAGAACGTCCTGAGGCCTTGGATAAGGCATGTTTTATACTTTCTGGTATTGATACTGAGGGGCTGCTTCAGAGTGTAGATTTGGCTGTTGAACTCACTAAGGACGGCCAACATGGTATTCCGGTACCGAATTATATTGACGAAAATGTTTCAACGAAGGTGGTGAAGATCATTCAGAGTTATGTAGGAGTAGTGAATAAAATGGTTTGGCGGAAATCTTAATTGAATCACTTTTCTTTTATACATTACATTTTACGTTTAGACATAGTTTGAATAAACAAATAATATGAGAAAAAAAATAATGTTAATCTTCGGAACACGACCAGAGGCAATTAAAATGTGTCCTCTTGTTAAAGAGTTTCAGAAGAGGAATAATGAATTTGAAACAATCGTATGTGTAACAGGTCAGCATCGTGAAATGCTTGATCAGGTTCTTAATCTTTTTGACGTGAAGCCTGATTATGACTTGAATATAATGAAGCAAGGTCAGGATCTGTACGACGTGA
>USSR01000617.1 GCA_900557355.1 uncultured Bacteroides sp. | reverse complement strand
TTCTTCAATGCTCTTTACGGCAATGCCCAGATGCTCAATGTGTGAAATCTTCATAACTATATTTATTAATGTTGGTATAATGTCTTAATTAAAGGCATAAAACAGCACAAAGAAAGAGATTTCTTGCTTAATAAAGAAATTTTTCGTCAATTAATTATTGGATATTTGAAGTTTAGAAAGTTTTTTTTAGACTTCTGTTCAGAAGTCGAGCAACAGTCGGACGTTAATCTGACGGGATGTCAGGTAATTGGGTACTGCAAACTGGTTATTTCGGGGGTCTGTTACCCAATAATAGGAGTTGACGTTGCTGATATTTAGCAAATTGAAAATATCAACCCCCAACCAAAGGCTGCGGATGCCGCGCTTATTTTCGCGTTCGCTACGGTCGATGATACAGCGGGACATACCTATATCCACACGCCGGTAAGGGGATGTACGGAATACGGCAGCCTCGCGTCCGCTATGTGGAGGACCGAAGGGAAGACCTCCTGCAAGTGTACCTTTCAGGTTCATTTTCCATTTGCGACTACCGGGAAAATAGTCTGTAAAATAGAGCGAAAGACGGTAGCGCTGGTCGGTAGGGCGGGGGAGCCATTGTCCGTTTATTTTTTCTTCAGTTTTCATTAAGGAGAAGCTCAGCCAGGAATCTGTTCCGGGAACAAATTCACCGAATAGTTTCATGTCGATACCAGTGGCGTAACCTTTGGAAAGGTTGCGTCCGTAATAACTGATCCGTACATTATCTATATTGTAAGGGATGAGATTGCCCAACGCTTTGTAATACACTTCCATAGAGAAGCGGAACGGGCGCTCCATGGCACGGAAATTATAGTCGCCGCCTGCAACGAAGTGCAGGGAGCGCTGCGAACGGATGTCACGGTTCAGGGATACGGTAGCTATCCCGTCAACTTGGGTAGTATCCCGGAATTCTTTATAAAATGGTGCCTGGTAATAGACTCCGGCGGCTACTCTCAGGGTGAATTTCTCATTGAATGCCGGAATCAGAGCCAGGGACGCACGCGGGCTGAAGATGAATTCTTTGTTCCAGTTCCAGTAACTGCCTCGTATGCCGGCGGTCAGGGTGAATAGTCCGGCGGTGGAGCGGAAGCGGTATATATCTTGCAGGTAAAATCCGTATCGTTTGCTGTCCGTTTCGTTGCGTGAGCGGAGGGTGTAGAATAGTTCCGGTCCTTCGGAAGTCTGCGGCATGGAGTATCCGGCAGAGTCGCGCATTTCCCATTCGCGCATCCGGTCTTTGATGTGTTCCCGTTTGAACTCCGCACCCCATTGCAGGGAGTGGCTTTTCAGTCGGTGGCGGCCTGTGATGGAATAACTTTGCACTTCTGCGGTAAGGTAATTGCGGGCATGTTCCATGTAAGTTCCCACACCGATGGTTTCGGAAGTTTCCTCTTCGTTGGTAGTGCCGTCTACTTGCGTTCCACTGTCCAGGGAGTTCAGCCAGTATTGCCCGGTGATGTCGTACGTTTCCTGTTCTTTCGTGTGGAAGGCGGAGGCTTGCAGGGTCAGGCTGTTTTGTTCGTTCAGCCGGTAGGTGGCGTAGGCGGTTCCGAACAGGGTGCGGAATAAATCTTTCTCCTGTCCTTCAAAATAAACTTTAAACTCACGTACATTGCTGAGAGTACCGAAGCGGGTGTAGCGGTCTTCCGGCTGGAAGTTATAGCGGTTTTCTGAAATATTGCCGATGACGCCTATTTCCCAACGCTTCGAAGGTGTCCAGTCCAGATAAGTTTGATAGTCGATATAACGTGGGTTGTATTCTCCTTTTGTATCCAGCGTGCCGAGCAAATATTGGTTGGTTTTATAACGGACGCCGTTTGTCCAGGTTAGCTTTTTGGTGGCAATTCCTACGTATGCCGAAGCTCCCAACAGGCTGACGGAGGCACTTCCTTCCAATCGTTCGGGTTTCTTGTAAGTGATGTCCAGCACGGATGACATCTTGTCCCCGTACTTGGCCTCATAGCCTCCCGTGGAGAAGCCGACGGATTGCACCATATCGGGATTGATGAAACTCAATCCTTCCTGTTGCCCGGAACGGATCAGCAAGGGGCGGTATATTTCAATGCCATTGACGTACACCATGTTCTCGTCGAAACTACCGCCGCGCACGTTGTATTGCGAACTGAGTTCGTTGTTGCTACTCACTCCGGCCTGTGTGGCTATCACGGCTTCTATGCTTCCGCCCGAAGCGTCGGGGGCGAGGCGGTTTTGTTTGGTTTCTATCTGTTGGATGGTTCCGGTTTGCCGACGGCGCTCTGTTACGCTCACTTCGCCCAATTCAAAATTCATCGGGGGCAAGGTTATGTTCAGACTGATATTTCCCTGCGGACGTACTAACTTTCGTTTCCGAGTCTGGTATCCCAGCATGGAGAAGATGACCGTTACACTGTCCCGGCTTTCGAATTTCAGCGAATATCTCCCTTTCAGGTTGCTGACTGTGCCTATAGCTGTCCCTTCCAATCGTATTGTTGCCAATTCAATCGGATTACCATTTTCATCCGTAACCGTTCCGCCTATCTTGACCGCTTTCTGGGCAAGGGCGGGAGTGGAGAATAGTATTATAAGAGATGTCAGTAACCAAAAATGTCTCATACCTTTTCTATAAACGGAGAAACTTCCCGAAACGTATATCGGGAGGTAAAAAAGAGCTTTTAACTTTGCTTCTTTATTTTTTATAGGTTCGTGTCACAAATGTTACAACTTCAATCCGTGCTCTGTGCTATCTTTGCAGAAAAAATAGATTATGGAACAGTTACATGCTCATGAAGTCCTTCACATGATGGAAGGCAACAGTTATTCGGAATCATCATTAAAAGAGGCAATCATCCGGAAATTCGGTGAGCATCAGCATTTCTATACTTGCTCGGCAGAAGATATGGATGCGGATAAATTGATAGAGTTTCTGAAAGCAAAAGGAAAATTCATGCCTGCTGCTGACGGATTTACGGTGGATATAACGAAGGTTTGCAGCCATTGATGCTGATACATTCGTCTTCTCCGTATCAAGTCCGTACCAAGTCCGTGTCAAGCCCAAGTAAAGGTACCTTTATACGGACCAGATACGGACTTGGTACGGACTTGACAGGGTTAAGATAGGGCTTTGGGACTGAAAAATGAAGCAGAGGAATCTGCTCTTCAAGATGAATTTCTCTAAATAGATGTGCGGAGCAAAAAAAATCTGAATACATGTTTGCAATAAAACAATTTGTACCTTTGTAGCCGAATACAATATTGAAACTATGGGAATTGTAATAGGAATAGACGTTGGTGGAAGTACTACAAAAATTGTAGGAATCAACGGAGAACAGATACAGTCACCGATGTTTATCACTGCGACTGATCCGGTTACTTCTTTGTTCGGGGCTTTCGGGAAGTATATTTATGATAACGGCATTCAGCTTTCGGATATAGAGCAAGTGATGCTGACAGGTGTGGGCAGTGCATTTGTAGATAGTCCATTGTATGGTTTACCCACGGATAAGGTCGATGAGTTTATAGCCAATGGGTTGGGTGCACGTCATGCCACAGATATTGACCAGTTGATTGTGGTAAGCATGGGAACGGGCACTTCTTTCGTAAGAATCAGCGGGGAGAAGATAGAACATATCGGTGGTATGGCTATTGGCGGAGGCACTTTGCAGGGGCTTTCCCGCTTGTTGCTGAAGACGCATGATTTCAGGCAGATTGCAGCCATTGCCGAGAAAGGCGACGTTACCCGCGTAAACTTACAGATCGGAGATATTTGCAATCGTCCTTTGCCGGATCTTCCGGTGCATGCCACTGCTTCTTTGTTCGGAAAGGCGGATAGCAACGCTTCGCAGGAAGATATTGCAAAAGGGATTATTTATATGGTACTGCAAACGATAGGTGGTGCAGCTGTGTTGTCTGCGCTGAATGGTCCTGTCAAAGATTTCGTCTTGATCGGTAATCTTACTAAATTTCCGCAATGCCATGAGGTTTTTCCAAATATGGAAAAGATATATGGGGTGCGTTTCCATATTCCACAGTATGCGGAATACAGGACGGCGATAGGGGCGGCGCTGGCGTATATCAGGAAGAATGCTTGAAATGTCTTATCTTTTGCAAATGACTCTCATGCTTTCCCTATTGTATCTCTTTCAGCGACTACTTCCCTTTCAAAAAAAACACCTGAATACTTGACTTCGGCTTTTCAATGTCGTATATTTGTATTCGTAATCTTAATTCAGATTCAACTTTAAATTAGCATAAGAGGAGGAACATTGTTTCTCCTCTATTTGTATCCTCCCTTTTCATTTCTT
>USSR01000616.1 GCA_900557355.1 uncultured Bacteroides sp. | reverse complement strand
GTAAACTTATTGTTTACAGCTATTTAACTCTGCACGGGAGGAGAGGCTCGAACTCTAATGACATTTTTTGCTTCCTCCTTTATTGAATGTCAAATAACTATGTTTCTGGTTAAGCATTATTATTATAAGTTGACTTGTCCGAAATATGTCCGCAGACATGTAATATTTATCTATTTTTTATTGTTGAATATTATTATTTCTAAATCATAGGTAAACATTTTAGTATATTGCGGCATCGATATATTTTTGAATAACTATTTTTTGTTTAATAAAACTTGTATTAGCCGTTCTTTCTCTTCGAGAAGTTTCTTTAAATAAGCAATTTCTTCTTCTTTATTAAGATTAGTGCCCGTATTATTTTCCGAAGGATTATCAAAGAAAATACCGGGAGAAACATTAAATACCTCTGCTATGGCTTCAAGAGTTTTAGTATTAGTTGATCCTGCTCTTATCATAGACTGAATAGTACTTTCATCCTTACCGATTCGGGAAGCTAATTCCCTAATTTTGATTTTGTTTATTTCACATAAATCCCTTATAAGTAATAAGTTAGCCATAATTTGATATAGTGTTTACAATAATTAACGGGAATTATATAGCATATTATGCTAAATAAATCTATATTTGTGATATAAATATAGAAATAAATAATAGATTTAATGTGATGTTATGGCAAAAAAAACTTTAAAAAGAAATCAAGACGGTGAGAAACTAAGAATGTATCTTTTGACTTTACCACTGAAAGATTCTTCTAAAATGGTGGTAAGATTGGCGGAAGCATGTAAGGTTCCACTACATACCGTTCATAATTGGCGGGGTGGATTGTGTCGTATTCCCGAACTTGCAAAGGATAAGATCGAGGAAGTAACAGGTGTAAAAATCTTCCATAGTGAAAATCTTCCTCCAAAAAGTGAATAAATACCCGGGGCGGCTTTTGCCGCTCCATATAATAACCGCCGGAGTGTGGAGATAACCCCGAAGGGTGCAAGCGGGTGTTATTGGTAGTTCGACGCTATCCTCCGGCACAAAAAAGCATAAATAATTATGTATGAAGGATTAAAAGTAAATTTCTGGTTATGGAATATTGTAGGTGGTGCTTACGGATATAAAGAATTAATAAGACTTCCTCGAAAGCAAAAGAAAGCATTAAAGAAAAGTATTTTGCAGGATATTATTACAGTAGATAGAACCTATGTAAAAGAGTGTCCGCGGCCTAAGAAATTACCAACATTTAGTTATAAACAAGAATAGAAAGGAGCCAATATGTTTGAGCCAAAAACAAAAGCCATTACCCGATGGGGACTTACTATTCGAGGTACTGATGTGTTTTTTCCAAAAAAGGAAACAACTATAAAAATTGGAAGATTGACACTAAAGATGAATCCGGAAACTCGAATGTTTGAGGAATACCGGCTTTGGGATTTAACTTCGGGTGTTCCTGAATTGATCGATGAACAGAGATTTGATAGAACGATTTTAATTCAATAATAAACAGAAATGAATACTATAGACCTGCTATACATTGATTTATTCTGTGGAGCTGGTGGAACCTCTACAGGTGTTGAATCTGCCCGAATAAATGGAGAACAATGTGCAAAAGTAATTGCCTGTGTCAATCATGACGCCAATGCCATTGCCAGTCATGCGGCTAACCATCCGGAGGCGATGCACTTCACAGAAGACATTCGAACGCTTGAGCTTTCTCCACTGGTTACACACGTACAACGGATGAAGCAATTATATCCGGAAGCTCGCTTGGTACTTTGGGCATCCTTAGAGTGTACGAATTTCTCAAAAGCCAAAGGTGGCCAGCCTCGGGACGCAGACAGCCGGACACTGGCCGAACATCTTTTTCGTTATATCGAATCCCTTAACCCAGATTATATCCAGATTGAAAATGTAGAAGAGTTCATGTCATGGGGCCCTATGGATGAGAATGGTAGGCCAATCTCCATGAACAAAGGAGAAGACTACACCCGTTGGGTGCATAACGTGAAATCTTATGGATATAACTTCGATCACCGGATAATGAATGCTGCTGACTATGGAGCATACACCAGTCGGAAGCGTTTTTTTGGCATCTTTGCCAAGAATGAGCTACCAATTGTGTTTCCAGAACCCACCCACTGCAAAGAAGGTAAGCAAGATATGTTCGGCAGCCTTGCAAAATGGAAACCTGTAAAGGATGTATTAGATTTTGAAGACGAAGGAACAAGTATCTTCACCCGGAAGAAGCCATTGTCAGAGAAAACACTTGAACGCATCTATGCTGGTCTCATTAAGTTTGTAGCAGGTGGAAAAGATAAATGGCTACTGAAATATAACTCAATCAACGGAAAGACTGGAAAACATATTCCTCCCGGAATAGACGAACCATGCCCAACCATCAGTTGCCAAGGACGTTTAGGTGTAGTAAATGCTCAGTTCCTTTCCAGATACAATACATGTCGTCCTCAAGATACTTGTAAATCAGTAGAAGAACCTTGTGGAGTGCTTACTGCTAACAACCGATTTGCAAAGGTAGACTGTCATTTCCTCTCAAAGTATTTCAGTGGTCACCCGGAAAGTAAGAATATTCCTATTGATGGACCCGCACATACTGTCAAGTGCAAGGATAATCATGCTTTGGTAGGTGCGAAGTTCCTCGCTGCGTATTATGGCAATGGCGATAATGTCAGCCAGGTAGATAAGCCATGTCCGACAGTACCAACCAAAGACAGGTTTAATTATGTGAGTCCGAAATTTCTTTGTTCATACAACTTTAACGATACTGGGAAAGATATAGATGCTCCGTGCCCAACACTACTGACTAAAGATAGGCTTTCGCTTGTAAGCCCGTTCTTTATGAATTATTATTCAGGTGGCGGTCAACATTCAGATGTAAATCAACCATCTCCGGCTATACTGGCAAACCCGAAACAACGCCTTGTTAGTTGCCAGTTTATGGATCAGCAATTCGGGCAAAGTAAGCCTACTGGACTTAACCGACCATTGGGAGCCTTAACATCCAATCCAAAGTATAACCTTGTTAGCTGTCGTCCGTGGGTAATGAATACTAACTTCGGGAATATCGGCAGTCAGATAGATGATCCTGCACCAGTTATCACCGCTAACCGAAAGTGGCACTACCTGATGAATCCACAGTTTATGTCTGCCGGCGGCAAGATGCCACCTTACTTAGTATGTACGCAAGAAGGTGATTTTCTTATTAGGGTATATGAAAGCGATAGCCCTATGACTCGGAAGATAAAGGAGTTCATGGCTCTATATGGCATAGTTGATATCTTGATGCGTATGCTTAAGATACCCGAACTTAAACAAATCATGGGATTTCCAAAAGACTATAGACTGATCGGTACACAAGCCGAACAGAAGAAGTTTATTGGGAATGCGGTAGAGGTGACGATGGCACGAGTTCTCTGCGAAGCTGTCGGCAGGAAACTACGAGAATTAAGAAAAGTGGCAGCATAGTTTAATTCAAATCGGAATAAATATGAGCTATTATCCAGATAAAAATCAAATACCAACAGGTTTTGAAGAGTGGTCTTTTACTAATATGCCGGAAGATGGTGAAATTGTAGAGGTTTTGTCGTATGGTAAAGTAGAAACTATGAGATTTGATAAACCATATATGGCATTCAATCCTCCGTCTATCACCCGTTTAGGTGGATGGGCTTTAGGTTGTAAACGTCAAGAAGGTATCACACATTTTAGAAGAATTAAACCATAGCAATACAGAAAAGAATATTATGGAAATATATAACGAACGCACCCACCAATGGGAGGAAGTAACCTCTTTAAAAGTTAAATGCAATAGCTTGGATTTGTCTTTAAAAGAAGAGCGTGGAGGGGTAAGCATAAACAAAACGTCTTGGTCTAAAGCAGATAACGGATCAATGATTATCGAGCCGACAAGCAATAACAAGATAGTTGTCAAATAATTCAAAACTGATTAGAAATGAATATAAATCAAATGATAAAAAAGGCAGATGATGCCTATATAAACTATAGGCATAGGTGCGAATCTCTCGCAAAGGAAGCACAAAAGTACATTGATTGGGATGATAAAGTAAGTTGTGAACATTTGCCCGCAGATGGTTTATGTATCTTGGCAACTATTCCCGATGATTGTAATACGAGTGGAATGCCTGAATGTGTTTGTCCTGCGGAGGTGTTTTTTTCTTCTGTAAAATCAAAGAAGATGATTGCACCACAAGATTTTAAAGTAATTAGTATTTAACGTATAATAGTTTAGATTATGAAACAAAGAGTGAATTATAAAAAAATTGGAGTGTATTA
>USSR01000615.1 GCA_900557355.1 uncultured Bacteroides sp. | reverse complement strand
GACGAACAATCATTATCAGTGTTGCCATTGAATAGTGTGGATATAGTTATTGTAGCGATTGGAGAGAATTTTGGTGCGTCGATACGAGTCGTTGCCCTGTTGAAGCAGAAAAAGGTTCCCCGTATTTTTGCCCGTGCTATTGATGCCGTGCATAAAGCGGTGCTTGAGGCCTTTGATCTGGAAAGAATCCTGACTCCGGAAGAAGACGCAGCCCGTAGTCTGGTGCAACTGCTCGACTTCGGCACAAACATGGAAGGGTTCCGCATCGATCAGGATTATTATGTTGTGAAGTTTACGGTTCCGAAGAAATTTGTAGGATATTTTGTAAATGAGTTAAACTTGGATGAAGAGTTTCATTTAAAAATGATAGGCTTGAAACGGGCGAATAAGATCACCAACTGCCTGGGTATTTCTCTGACCGAGCTTCATGTGAAGAATGAAGGACCGGAGAATGAGAAAGTGGAAGAAGGAGATGAACTGGTTTGTTACGGCAGATACCGAGATTTCCAAACTTTCTGGAAAGCTATTTAATTTATTGGATTTCCGGTTTGCATTGATGGATCGTTACGGGATGCGCTTTAACTTTGCATGCCGTAGATGTAAAATTGAGTTGCACAATCTGGCTTTGTGATGTTTCCGGTTTTCGTTGGTCGAATACAAAGTTGCCCAGACTATAAAAGATGGGCTTACCATTGAAATATTCCTCTTTCTGAATGACGTGCGGATGATGTCCGATGATAGCATCCGCACCTGCACGAACGAGTCGGTGTGCTCCCTTTCTTTGGTTCATAGTAGGAGAGGATTGGTACTCGATTCCCCAATGGAGAATAACGACCACATAACTTTCGGGATTCTCTTGCTTGAAGTTCTTAATTTCCTCTTCTATTTCTTCCGTGGTTTGCTGGCAAATACCGGGATCATTTTCTAAATATACCCAATTCTCCAAAGGAAGTGTAACTGAATTGAAGAGTGCTACTTTAATTTTTCCTTTCTTTATCACTACGGGTTGGCAACTCTCGGAAGAAGTATTACCATATCCTATCGGAGTGATTCCTGCCGATAAGAGATGCTGATAAGTATCTGTCAATCCGCTTCGTCCCTGATCCATAGTATGATTATTCGCTAAAGCCGCATGACTGATGCCGGCTTTAACCAATTCTTCCATCCATCTTGGTTCCGCGTGAAAAATATATTTCTTGTGTAGCGGCGAACGAACGGAAGTGACGGGACATTCCAGATTGATTACCGTAGCGTCCATTTGATGAAAGAGAGGAGCTACTGACGCAAATAAATCTTCGACACCTCCCCGTTGAATCTGTTGGCGTACCCCTCTGTCCAGAAGAACATCTCCGGTGAAAGCGATAGAGAGACATTCTTCTGACGGGTGCTGGCAGGCAGTAAGCAGTAACAGACCTATACTACCTATAATCCGGTTAATTCGGGAAAAGGATATTAGCATCCTGAACTATAAAAAACTCTGTCATCTACTTTCGGTTCTTTCTCCAGCAGGATCTTTTTCATCCATTCCGGGACGGCAGGTGCTTTCTTTTCTTCCAGCATTTTCTGCCACTCTTCGTCCGTGAGCCGGGTATCCAGTGGCTGGACAAACTCGTAGTAACTAAATGTGGCACCACGGGTAAGATAGAGATTACCCTCTATTTCTACTACCACATAGATATTGTTGGCATTTCCTGTTGCCACATGCAGTACTCCATTCTTATCACATCCACTCACGTTGCGGGTATAAATATCAGCCACTACAGCTATCGACTTGTCCGGACCTTGCACTAATGACCAGTTATCCAGATGTAAATCCGGATCGAGCACAGACAGAGTGAAATATTCTATACTACTTCCCATATACTCAAGAGTGCGATATTCCTGTTCGGTCAGTTTTTCTCCCCGCAGTTCCTTTTCAGTTACTTGAATCAGAAAGCTGACATAGTCTTGCAACTGCTCTGTTTTTCCTTTCAAGTCATCCGTCAGGCAATTGCTTTGTTGCAGAACCAGTTGGGTGGCTTGCAGAATTCCTGACATTTTCTTCCAGAAAGGAAGATTCGGTTCTACATATCCCACTACGATCGGATCAGGAGGGCCGGCACCTCCACATTCTGCAGCCATGGGCTGTTCTCCGTAAAGGATCGCGTCATGCTTCAATTCAGCCCAAGATGCCAAAGCTGTATTCAGGTTCTTGTATCCCCATTCGGGTGTTTGCATAAATCCCGGCTGGCTCTTATCCGTTTTCTGCATGGTGAACAGACTTTTCATCCATAATTCGTAGACAGATACTTGCGCAGGCTGGGAAGCTTTGAATTTATCTTTCAGTTTTTGTAATTCTCCGGTATACTGGTTCCAGTTGCCCGGTTCTTTGTAAAAATCAGTCAGTAAAGTCTCGGCGGAGTTTACTCCGAAAGCGGCAAAGACATCCAATCCTTTCGGATAAGCACGTTTGCTGTTTGGGGTGACGTCTACCAATTCCTGAAGAACTTCATTATCTGCCAGATATCTTTGTGGCATAAAGTTGATTTTGTCCCGGCAGGAGATTTCTATTTTAGGTTTGATCCTGTTCTTGCTTTTTGCCAGTTCAATGAGCGCTTGATTCACCTTTTCTATTTGAACCGGAGTCAATGCATCTTCAGTATATTCTGCTTTATTTTTCTTCAGAATCTGTGCAATATCGAGAAGAGAAAGATTATCAGTCTCACCCATCAGGAAGGTAAGTGGTGTATAGACGCGTTGGTATAGTTCCATTAGTGGTGTCTCGGCCATATCCTTATAAGTGGATAGTACGGTAGCTTGAAAGATTGCTTGTTTGAGCTGTTCTTGTTGTTCTCTGCAAAAGCAGGCAGTTTGAAGCCACATCATAGCCTGAAAGTATGCCTGTAATTGGGGTTCACGGGTATAATGTCCGCGTGGTTTGAAAAGACTGTATGGGAAGTATGCCTCTTTGTATGAAAGAAATTCCGAGAAATCATCTTCTTGTGCATTAATATGTTCTATTTCCTGTTGATATGCTTTTTGATACTTAGCAGGGAGATTGGGCGTTTCCTTTGTCAGCAAATAATAAGGGATAGCATAGAAAGTAGCGGCATATTCTGCCATATCTTTCAGAGATTCGTCTTCTGTCTGGCGGGAGATGCTTATGCAAGTTGCGTTGAGTGATAGACATAGTCTTTCCAAAGTAGGAATGATGTGTTGTTTCTCCAGACTTTTCAGTACATAAGAGAAATACATGTGAAATGCCTGTAAATATAAGTCAGTGGTGATGAAATTGGGCACTTGGCGATAATCATTCTCTTCGTAAGCATGAAACAACTGTAAGTTACTTCCCTCTGTAATGGCAAAGTTGTTCTGTTGCAACTTGGCTAGTAATGCCTCGTCTATATCTTTGAATTGGAACAGGTTGACTATATTATTTGCATTTCCTAAATAATAAGAGTCTCGTTGAGTAAACTGTTGCTGACGCATTTCTGCCATGCGAGCATCGATGCGTTCTACAAAAGCCTTTTCTTCAGCCGTCAGTTTGACTTCATCATAGTTTTCCGGAAATTTATTCTCTCCGTTTGCCTCCGATTCTTCCCATAACTTCCAGACAAGATCATTATACCATTTCGTATTGGCCGAGAAGAAAGCATTGATGTCCGCTTCCATAAAATGATAACCGTGTATAGCGTATGGATAACTACGTAATAAACGTAACTCCTGAAAAGAGTAACGACTGATATCCTGCTTCAAATCAATAGATTGAGGTAGAACCGTATCGGTCAATAATGAAGTGGCAGTCGTAACAGTATCTTGTGCCAATGCCGTTGAGGTGTTTTTATTCTTGTTCTTGCATCCGCAAAGAATAAGAACTAGTGTACAGGACAGTAATAATAGTCGTCTCATGTTTTTCATTATTCTATAAATTGC
Source organism: uncultured Bacteroides sp. (assembly GCA_900557355.1). Lineage (GTDB taxonomy): Bacteria > Bacteroidota > Bacteroidia > Bacteroidales > Bacteroidaceae > Bacteroides. The sequence continues at coordinate 396 of USSR01000615.1, read as the reverse complement.
CATATATAAATGATAGTATCTAACGTTAACGTTCAAGAATGCGTTTGGCCTCCTTTTCTTCTGTCTCGCGTTTCAGATATCCCTTAAAATCCAGACCAAAACCTCTCCATGCATATTCCGCTATCAGATATTTTCCACTTCGTTCCCGTTCCATGGTGCGTATCAACACAGAAGTATGTTCACGAATCACTCTGAAATCTTCCAAAGGTTGTGCTACCCTCGAACCTAACCAAAGTGGGCGGATATACGCTTCATCTGCAATCCGGTAAATAAATAACCGCTTGTCGGGTTTGGGGTCGAATCGGGTAGGCTTGATAACCCACACAATAATTTCCGGCATCCCGTCTCCTGTAACATCTCCATAATCAAATTGATAGACAGGATAAGGCAATTTCC
>USSR01000614.1 GCA_900557355.1 uncultured Bacteroides sp. | reverse complement strand
CCCTTAGGATGTGTGAACAGTTGGGGTGCATGGCCGTTGCCACAATATCAGTTGCCTTATGGTGACTATGAATTTACGTTCATCCTTACTCCGGTACAACACGGCATAGAAATTGAATAAGTTATAGATACGCGGACGACGCGGATGAAGCGGACAAACGCGGATTTATGATTATTCCGCGTTTGTCCTCCTTATCCGCGTCGTCCGCGTATCTATCCTCATTATATTAAAAGAACTAATATGAGAAAAGAATTATTGGTGTTTATATTTACCTTGTGTTCTGTCCTTGCATCTGCCCAGCAGAAGGTCCCAAACCGCTTCCGTACCAACATCCCTCTTGATTCCATCCACTTGAGTGACCCCTGCATACTGGCCGATAAGAAAACCTCCACTTATTATATGACCGGCACCGGCGGCCTCCTTTGGAAAAGCAAAGACCTTGCCCGTTGGGAAGGCCCTTATCGTGTAGCAGAAACTGATCCTGACTCCTGGATGGGCCCTAAACCCGAAATCTGGGCAGCTGAACTGCACGAATACAATGGAAAATATTACTATTTCGCCACTTTTACGAACAACGTCATCAAGATTGATACCGTAAAAGGAAACGTCATCCCTCGTCGTGCCAGCCACATCCTGGTCAGTGATAAACCGGATGGCCCTTATAAACCTATGAAAGACCCCACTTACCTACCCGAGAATATGCCTACCCTTGATGGGACATTCTGGGTGGACAGTGATGGCAAACCTTATATGATCTATTGCCACGAATGGCTGCAAAACTGGAACGGTACGATGGAAAAGATTGAATTAAAGCCCGATTTAAGCGGTTCCATCGGCAAAGGAAAGATTCTTTTCCGTGCCAGTGACTCTCCCTGGAGCCGTGAGAAGATGGGGGACAAAGTATTGCCCAACCGTGTAACTGACGGACCATGGCTTTTCCGCACAGGTACGGGCCGGTTAGGTATGATATGGACAAGCTGGGTATTCCAGGACTATACACAAGGCGTTGCCTATTCCGAGAGTGGAACCTTGGATGGTCCTTGGATACAAGAGAAAGAACCGGTCACTCCGCCTAACTTCGGACATGGAATGTTGTTTCGTACTTTGGATGGTGAGTGGATGATGTCGGTTCATAGTCATAAAGATGTGAACGGGCGATATATTCGTATTCCGCACCTGTTTAAAGTCGATTTATCGGGGGATAAACTGAAAATTGACTGATTTATCACCTTTTATGAAACAATTGTGCTACTACTGAATAGAAATTTCACCCTATCTTTGCAACATCGACAATAGGTTATAGATTAACATAAGATTGGTATTAATAAACAAAGGGTAGTTTTTTTAGTTACAGTTTTCAGTAGGTAGTTGTTATAAGAGGCGGACATTCTTTCAGCTAGAAGGGATGTCCGCTTCATCTTTTTATTGCTTCTGTTTTATGTACTCCGACGGTGCCATTCCATATTCCTCCTTAAAGCAAGCCCGGAAATACCCCAAGTCATTGAAACCGCTTGCATAAGCAGCTTCGGAAATGTTTAGTCCTTCTTCCATCAATAAGCGGAGACTGTTTTTCAGTCTTATTTTCCGGATGAACTCATTGCCTGATATGCCTGTTAACCCCTTTATCTTCCGGTAAAGGGTGGAGTGGCTCATGTTCATCTTATCCATCATGAAAGACATGTCGAGCTTGTCTATATCAACGTTCTCTTCTACGATAGAAGTAAACCTGGCCAAGAATTCTTCATCCAGACGACTTAATTTGATAGGCTCCTGTGGTTGTTCCGGCTTCAATTCTTTGGTACGGTTTGCAATAAGGAGTGCCAGTTTCCTTCTTGATTCTAGTAAGTTGTGTATGCGGCTGTTTAGTAACTTGGCACTGAAAGGCTTTGTCAGATAAGAATCAGCACCACTTTCGTATCCTTCTTCTTTATCTTGGATGGAGTCTTTGGCTGTAAGCAGGATAACGGGAATATGACTGGTACATATATCTTCTTTTACCCGTTTGCAAAGCTCTATTCCATCCATTACGGGCATCATAATATCGCTGATGATAATATCAGGTATATGCTTCTGTGCCTGTTCCAAACCCTCTTTCCCGTTGGTAGCGGTTATGATTCGATAATTGTTACTGAAAGAAGAAACAATATATTCCCGGATGTCATCGTTATCTTCTACAATGAGTAACATCGGACGAACATCAGCCTCTTCTTTATCCTCTTCTTCCGATTTTTCCGGTTCAATGAGTTTTTTTTCCATTTTCTCTTCTTTGTGTAGGGCATTAGGATAAGTGTTTTCAGCAAGGAGCCGGAGGGTGAAAGTGGTACCTTTGCCAATTTCACTTTCTACTTGCAGTGTACCTTCATGCAAGTCGGCTAATGACTTGACTAATGCGAGTCCGATGCCTGTTCCTGATGCTTGATGCTTTCCTTTTGCCTGATAATAGCGGTCGAAGATATGAGGGAGAGACTCGGCATCTATTCCGTATCCGGTATCACTTACTGCTATCTCCGTATATTTGTTTTCTTCTTCAACAATTGAACGCATAATGAGCCTGATTTCTCCTTCCGGTGTATACTTTATTGCATTGCTAAGTAGATTGTTCAATATGGTAGAGATGATGTCAGTATCAAAATAAAGTTTTGTTTCCCGGGTGTCGATATTGATTTGGAATGTAATTTTTCCGTTTCGGTTCAGCTCTTTGTAGCGCAATCCAGTCTCAGTGACCAAATTACCTAAGTTTCCTTTGGATACGGTCAGTTTCCGGTTTTGCGTTTCTGTTTTACGGAATTCCAGTATTTGGTTAATCAGGTTTAGCAACCGGATGGCACTACTGTGGATTACTTTAATCTTATTACTATAGAAGGTGGGTATATGGGGATCGTTGACCAAATCTTCCAATGGGCCGAGTATCAATGTTAACGGAGTACGCAGTTCGTGAGTAATGTTTGTATAGAAGCGCAGTCGTTCATTATTAAGTTCTTGTTCATTCTGGCTTTTCTTCTTTTCCAATTCAAGAGAACTTTCCAACAGTAGTTTACGCTTATAGAAGCGAAACCAGAAAAATACGCATAACAATATCAGCAGGATATAAAAGATTTTGGCATACCATGTCAACCATAAAGGAGGATATATATGTATAGTGATGGTGGCAATGTGCGTATCGTCCCATTCTTGGTTTCTCAGTCGTGCTTTCACTTTAAATGTATACTCTCCGGGAGATATGTTGCGAAAGGTCACTTGGTTTTCACCTAAAGTATTAGTCCAGGTGTTTTCCAATCCTTCCATCAGATAGGCGTATTCCACCTGTTGGCTTTGCGAGTAGTCGGGAACGGAGAAATAGATACGGAATGAATTCCGATCATAAGGCAATTTGATATTGCCGTTTGAGGCCAGGATGAGTGTTTCCCCGCTACGACTTTCTATCTGGTTATCAAGCCCTTTACATTCGATAATCTGTACAGGAGCTACTTGTCGCTCAGTAATCAAATTTTCGGGGTTGAAGTAGCAAAACCCATTCAACGAACCGAAATAGAGTGTACCGTCTTCTGTACGGCAAGCCGAGCCTTCTATGAAGTTTCCCATAGGAATACCATCCCGATAATCGTAATTATCGAAGTTTTGTTTCTGCTTGTTCCAGCGGGAGATGCCGTCGTTGGTGCTGAGCCAGATATTGCCCGATGCATCTTCCTGGATAGTGCGCACAAAAGTGTCTTCAAGTCCTTGTTTATAGCCATATAATTCAAACTCTCCGGGATGGGATGTATCTTTAATGTAACCGATTCCATTACGCGTAGCAATCCAAATGCCACCTTGATTGTCCATGTGAAGGTGGTTTATTGCATTAGAGCAGAAGTTAGTGCTTGTATTCAGTTTGGCAACCGTCTTATTGTTGCTGTCGAAGATGGCTATTCCGCCTCCATAAGTTCCTATCCAGAGTTTCCCTTGCCTGTCGCGCAAGATACCGTATACCGACTTGTCCGGTAACAGGGCATCCAGTTGGGTCTCTTTCTTCAGTTGTCCGTTGGCATACGTGTATATGCCGTATTCTGCACCTATCCATATGGTGCCGTCCGTGTCCTTGAAGAAAGTGATGATGTCCACATTCTCCATATCCAGTGGAATGCGTTCGATGCGTTCACTACGGATGTCGAACTTCAGCAGGCCATCATCGTATATGCCAAGCAGCAGAATACCGTTCCCGGCATTGATTATGGAGAATACTTGGCCGTAAGGTCTTGACAATTGTTTGGAGATATTGATGCTTTTCAGGAACTCATTATTCTTGAACAGGCTGATTTCGTTCTCCGTA